>JAFAHT010000486.1 GCA_019237095.1 Planctomycetaceae bacterium | reverse complement strand
AAATGGGTCTGCCCGACCTCGAGCGTTTTCCGCAAGGCCGCTTGGTCCATCCACGCCATCATCAGCACCTCGCCGCTTTCCACCTCCTGCACGATGGCTGGAATCAGTCCCTCCGAATTCCACTTCAGAGCGGTGAGTAGCGGTAGCGGGTCTTCGTTCCATCGCACGTTCTTCGCTCGCCAGGGGACAACCAGACAAGACGCTCTCTCGATTGCAAGGCTCAGTCTAACAAGGTGCCCTTCGCGGCCGCAATGAAGCGCTGAAAACAGGCGAAGGTGGATCGTCGGAGTCCGCCGTCGATGCCGCGCGCCGAGCTGGGTATCCATGGCCTGAACAAATGGGCCGTAAATTGTCTAGAAATGTCTAGGAAACGCGGAGTTCAGGCGGCCTTCAAGGTCGCGAAACGTTGCGCTTCAGACCGTCGCCGCCACCCGACTTTCCGGCACTTTCATGCCGCCATCCAAGAGGCTCTCGGCGCCATGTCAACCAAGCATTTCCGGCAACCGGCCTCGTTGACGGCACAAATGCTGCAGCAATGCGACGACGCTAACTCATTGCCGCGTAAGGTATAGAATCGTTTACGGTCGAAAACCAAGGATGTTTAGGCTTTCTGATCATTACTTACTATTCATGAACAACCGACATGTTTGCTGAAACGACGCCCACGCCAGGAATGAGGCTGCAAGATTTCGTTTTGGGAACGAGCCGCGCGAACATCTCGTATCCTGATAGTAGGTGACAGTTCTTGTGTGGGGTTCATGATGTGCCAGGCTGCCCGTCCGTGGATTCCGCAGGCCGGGATCGCGCGGCGCCTGGGCGTCTCCCCGCGCGTGATCCGGCGACTGGTCGACTGCGATTAGCTCACCGTGCGACGGATTCCTGGCTCTCAGTCCCCGTTTTTGCTGGACGGCGGTGACCGCCTGGTCGCCCAGCACACCCGCCCAGCCAGCGCGAGAGTCCAAGCCGACATTCCGCCCGTTTTCCACATCGAGAGATTCCAACATGCAACCGCTAAACTACCGACAGAGATTGTTCGTTGAGCACTACCTGGGTGAATCATCGGGGTCCGCCGTCGATGCCGCGCGCCGAGCTGGGTATCGATGGCCTGAAACGCAGGGGCCGCGACTGGTCAAGACAAGTGAAGTTCGGGCAGCCATCGATGCCCGCGTGGAAACGGCCGCCATCCCCGCCAACGAAGTTTTGGCCCGCATTGCGGACGTCGCGACCTCCGACCTGCTGAATTTCATCGAGGTTGACAACTACGGCGGTTTCAAGGTGGACCTGAAGCTGGTCAAACGACTGGGCCTGGGTCATCTCATCAAGCGACTGCGAATCAACAAGGACGGAACCTCGAACATCGAGCTGGAACCCAGGGTGCCCGCCCTGCTCAAGCTTGGCGAACATTACAACCTCTGGAAAGGTGAATCGCAGTCGCAACTCACCCTGGTCGAACTGGCCAAAGGTTTGAGGGAACGGTATGAGCACTTGCGCAGCAAAGAACGAGATGATGGACCTGCTGGAGCTCTGCCGGGACCAACCGGACCTGTTCAATGAGCTGTTCTTGAACCGCCCTGCCTACTGGTCCCGGCAGATCGATCTGTGCCGATCGGTCGTCGAGTACCGGACCACGGTCGCGTATTCCGGCAACATGGTCGGCAAAGACTACTGGATCGCGGGAATCATCATCTGGTGGTTGCTCACGAGGCCAGACGCGCTCTGCATCATCACGGGGCCGTCGCAAATGGTGCTCGGGAGCGTGACCTTCAAAGAGATCAGACGGTGCCTCGATGGGGCCGTCATCCCGTTCGGGGGCAAGCTTTCCTGCGGCATCAAGGCCAGCCCGGCGGTCATCGAGATCGCTCCCGGCTGGCAAGCCCTGGGGTTCAGTACCACGAGCGTGGAGCGATCCTCGGGGCAACATGCGAAGCATCTCCTGACCGTGGTCGAGGAAGCCTCGGGAGTCGAGGATTTCGTCTTCGATGCGATCGACTCTCTGGGCTTTGAGCGTCTGGTGTGCATTGGTAATCCGATCCGGGCGGAGGGCAAGTTCGTGGACCTGATCCACCAAGCCGCCCGCGACCGGGCAGACAATGTTCCCCCTCGTCTGGCCGTCAACGCCATCCAGATTCCGAGCACCGAATCCCCGCACGCACATCAGGAGAAGAGCGCATTCGGGTTGGCCGATCGAACCTGGCTCGAGAGCATGTACCGCAAGTACGGCCGGCGCTCCCTCTGGGTCGGATCGCACATCGACGCCCGAATACCCGATGTCGGCGCCGAACAACTGATCCCTCCCGCGTGGCTTGATTACCACAGCTCACAGCAACGGCCGCAAGTCCCGCCGGCTCATCCCGTCAACTTCACCAGACGGATCGCCTGCGATCTGTCCGAGGGAGTGGGCCGCGACAGTACCTGCATCGTGGTCGTCGACGACTGGGGCGTGTTGGAGGTCGTGCTGGGCAACAGCATGGGCTTGCCGGAAGCAGCCGGGACGATCCATCGGCTGGCAGTCAACTGGAACGTACCGCACGACAAGATCTCATTCGACAAACTCGGGATCGGCCGCAACTTCCCGAACCATCTGGCGCGTTGGGGAATCACGACGGCGATCCCCTACGCCGGGGAGGGCAAGCCACAAGACCCAAGCTCATTCGTCAACCTGCGCACCGAGGCCGGCTGGAAGCTTCGCAATCGGCTGGATGCGACCCACCTGGTCTATGAGCCCGCGCCACCCCTGCGGGGCGTGGGCCCGACCCCGGGCTCCGCCCGTGGGCCCGCAAGCTGGCCACCCCGACCGATGCTACAGCGGCCGTTCTACTTTTGCTCTGGCCCGTACTATGTCCGGCTGGTCGATGAGCTGCGACCATTGACTTACGGACTGGTCGGCAAGATGACCAAACTGTTGCCGAAGGAAGAGTGGGCGACGATCCTCGGACATTCGCCCGATGTCGCAGATGCGTTGATCCAAAGCATGATCCTGTCTTGATAAAAGGGAACCCCATGCCCCCGAGAACAAGGACGGCACATCGACACGATCCGCAAGAGTGTTTTGCCCACGCCATCACCGTTCAGAGTTGAGTGGGAGAAGCAGCGGGTCACCGAAGCTTACACGCTGATCCACCGATGCAAGGATACCCTGCCACGCACTCTCGACTGGGAAAGATAGGGGGGTATGAGGCCTCGCGTAATCCGGTGTCGCGCGTAATCCGGTGTCGGTTCATCTTTTCGGGCAAGAATGACGAACTGACACCGGATTTCCCCTGAGAGCCCATCAATTCGCGGCGGTCGTGACCGTCGACTTC
>JAFAHT010000427.1 GCA_019237095.1 Planctomycetaceae bacterium | reverse complement strand
TGTCGACGGCCGCGCTCAGGTCAACGCCGAGGACCCGAGCCCCATGGCTGCCGGCCAGACGGGAATAGCGACCGCCGCCACAACCGCCGTCGAGCACGAACTTGCCCGCAAGATCGGTTGGCGCAACGCCCGTCTTGACCTGAAACGTTGCCTCGTCTTCCTCGCCGCGCGCCACGTCGTAGCGGTTCCACTGCCGGCCAAAGCTCTCTGCATACGTGTCGCCGGCAAGCCTTGGTATCCCCCGGACGACCGGATAGCGTGCGCCGCACGCCGGGCAATCAAGAGTCTGGGGCGGATCATCGGCAATCTGCAGTGCGCCTCGGCATCGAGGACACGCGACCAACGAAATCAGTTCGTGATTCATGATCCGATTTTACGTCAGGAAGCAAGCTCATTTCCGCCCCCTTTCCGCCTGATTCCTGGCCTTTTTCAGGGGAGACGGCGAGAATTCCCTGGGAGATTCGCGTCCTGAATCGGTGCTGTTGACTCATGGAACCAGACAAACGGCGCGATCAAGACTGGACGCCTACCTGGCTGGAGCGGGTTCGCCGCCGGGTGCAGCGGTGGTGCGCCACGGGTGCGGGAACCACCTGGATCGTGGCGGTTTCCGGAGGCGGCGACAGTGTGGGTTTGGTTCGCGTGTTACACCGGCTGGCGCCCGAGCTGGGTCTGACGCTCTCGGTCGCCCACCTCGATCACGGCACGCGGGGCGAGGCGGCCCGGGCTGACGCTGCATTTGTTCACGCTCTGGCGGGCTCGCTCGGCCTGCCGCTGGATCTCGGCCAGTGGCGGCCGACGCGCGCCAGGCACTTCGAAGCCGATGCTCGTCGCGCCCGATATTCCTGGCTGCTGGAGATTGCCGCCGCTCGAGGCGCCTCGGCCATTGCGGTCGGACACACACGCGACGATCAGGCCGAGACGATCCTGCACCGGATCATCCGCGGTACCGGGCTGCGGGGCCTGGCGGGCATGCCACCGCAGCGCGTCTTGAGCTGGGATCCGCCTGTCACCCTCATCCGCCCTTTGCTCTCGGTTTCACGGCAGGCGATCCGCACAAGCCTGGGATCGCTGGGACAGAGTTTTCGGGAGGATGCCAGCAACGCCGACCAGGCGCGGACCAGGGCGCGGATTCGCCACGACCTCCTTCCCCGGCTGGCCCAGGAATACAATCCCCGCGTTGCCGAGGCGATCGTTCGGCTGGGCATGCTGGCTGGCGCCTCCGAACGAGTCATGGAGCGACACTTGATCGAACTGGAGCACGACGCGACTCGATTGCTGAGCCACGACCAGATCGAGCTTCGGCGCGATCGGCTGCTGCAATCTCCTCTCTTCCTCCGTGCCGAAGTCCTGCGACGGGTCTGGCGGCTGGCCGGCTGGCCCGAGGCCGGCATGTCGGCGAAGCGGTGGCGTCGCCTTGCCTCGCTCGCACACAGCCAGCGGATCAGCCGCATGGCAATCGGCTGCGGCATCGAGCTCACGACGACCGGTGCCGGTGGATGTTCTCCCAACGGTTTCGTACTGAGACGCGTTGGGGGGAACGGTTCGTCCTCGTGCCGGCCGGCCCCGATCGAGCTAATCCCCATGGAAATACCCGGATGCGTTCCCTGGGGCACCGGCACAATCACGACGTTGCTCGAACCGAGCGCCCCGCGGGACGAGACGATCGACCTTGACCGGATTGTCCCGTCGCTGTGTGTCCGCGCTCCGATCCCCGGCGACCGATTTGAACCGCTGGGCATGAAGGGCAGGAGTACTCCCCTCAATGACTTCTTCCGGGGCCGGAGCATCGTTCCCGAGGAGCGTGCTCGCACCCCCCTGCTCTGTGATGCGGCCGGCATCGTCTGGGTGGTCGGCCACCGGATCGCCGACCGCGTGAAGGTGACCGAGCAGACCCGGCGGACACTCGGCCTGCGCTGGCAAGTGGACCCGCGAGGTTGGGAATGCGCGATGTGAGGAAATCTGCGTTCATCAGAGGCCGTCCGGATGTCACCGATCGTACCACGGATGCCGAGCGGGGTCCAAGGGCCAGCAAGGCTCGAACCACGACGTGCAACACGGGGGGCACCTTGCATGCAAATCTCGGGGCAACCGTGCCTGGAGCTGCACGCGAGTTGTGATTGACGGTCTGGCGGCTTTGGCATACGATCCCATGCCCGACTCGGTCACCCCCCGGATGGTTGGAAGCTGTCCTCGTCCCGAGAGCGAGTGGCCGAGCATGTCCGTGCCGAAACCTCGATTCGACCCGATTTCGCGGACGGTGGCTCGGGCCTGGAAGTGCCCGGCCAGTCGGATGAGAGCGCCGGCGCTCTGGCGGATTCTCGAGCTCGCGCTCTTCGCGCGCCTGTCGGCGGCGGTCGCCGTGGAGTGGTATGTCCGGCGGCGAGGCACGCAGCGGGTCTGCGTCTTTGACGACGCCGAGTATTACTGGGCCCTTGCTGGAACGATCCGCCGGGGAACGCTTTATGAGGTGGTGGAGTGGGGCGATATCCCCCACTTCGCGCTGCGGGTCCCGGGCTATCCCGCCTTCCTGGCGGCCTGTCAGACCATTCTGGGCGAGCGTCCGCTGGCGGCCCGTCTGGTGCAGGCTGGGCTCGGGGTGCTGACAGTCTGGCTGATGTATCAATTGAGCTGGGAAGTCGCCGGCAAGAACGAGAATCCATCGATGACCAGCGGCGGCCCGATCACAGGCCGCGCCGAGGGCCGATCCTGGACGGTCCCTCTGGTGGCCGCGTCGCTGGCGGCCGTGCATCCATACGTCGTCGTGATGTCGGTGCTGATCCTCTCGGAGGCCGTGTTCTTTCCCCTGATGCTGGCGGCGCTCTGGGGTATGGCCGCAGTCTGGAACGAGACCACGGCGGCCCCCGCGGCGGTAAGCCGGCGAGCTTTGGCGATCGCCCTTGGAGTCGGCGCGGCCAGCGGAGCGGCGATCCTGGTTCGCCCGTCGTGGGCCCTCTTCGTGCCGGTGATGTTGGTCGCCTGGTCGTGGAGCGTTGTCGTGTCACGCGGCTTTCCCCCGCGGCTTCGCATTCTCAACGCGGCGGGGGTCGCGGCGGTGCTTTTGCTCGGCCTTGGCATCGTGATGAGTCCCTGGTGGTTCCGTAATGTGCGGGTCTTCGGGCGATTCGTGCCGACGGCGGTCTGGATGGGGGCCAGCCTCTATGACGGCCTCAACCCCCACGCCACCGGCGCCAGCGACATGAGGTTCCTCGAGTCGCCCGATATCTGGCCGCTCGACGAGCTGGATCAGGATCGCGAGCTCACGCGACGGGCGCTGGTGTTTGTCCAGGACCAGCCTGGGCGCGCCCTGGAGCTGGCGCTCTTCAAGCTGACTCGGTACTGGAGCCCCTGGCCCAACGCGGAGGGATTTCGCTCGCCGCTTCTGGCCGTGGTCAGCACCCTGGTGGTTGTTCCCCTGCTGGCACTCGCGGGCCTGGGGCTCTGGGGGCGGTGGCGCGACCCGCGGGCCTGGGTGCTGCTGGCGGGCCCGCTTTTTTACTTCTGCGTCGTGCACCTGGTCTTCGCGAGCTCGATGCGGTACCGGATTCCCGGCGAGCTGCCCGCGATGGGTCTGGCCGCCTTCGGGGTGATGATCATCGCGCGAAAAGAGGCGTTTCGGCGAATCAGTTCGTGAGCAATGGCTCGATCAGCTTCATGGCCCGGCTGGGCCGTGAGGGTCTCCACGGCAGGAGAAGCAGCGGATGCGGCTGGGGCGACGGTTGGCGAAGGTTTTGATCTGGGGGCTGGTCTTGATCGTCTTGATCACGGCTGGGGCTGCCTGGTTCGCCTATGCGCTCGTCACCGACAGCGAGACAGCCGCGCGGTTGATCAAGGCCCAGGCAGCGCGGTTCTTGCCCCGTTCGATCGTCGAGATGGGACGAATCAACATCAGCATCTTGAAGGGAGAGGTGACGGTTAGCCATTTCCACGTGCTGCAGCGGATCGACGGTCAGTCATTCCTGACCGCGAGAGTTCCCTGGCTGAGCGTCCGGCTTGATCAACGGCAGGTGCTCCACGGCCGGTTCGCGCCTCGCGAGGTGGTGGTCAGCCAGCCCACGTTACGACTCTGCCAGCGGAGCGACGGGACCTGGAATATTCAGGGCTTGATCGCAGACCCCTGGCCAGGGCCGACGATCAAGAATCCTCCCCCGATCGTGATCCGCAACGGCACGATCGAGCTGGTGGGCGACGTGGATGCAGAGGATGACGCGGTGGGCCTGCCTGTTCCCGCCTTGCGGTTGGCCCGGGTGCGTGAGCTCGACCGTGACAACGAAGTCGTCAGGGCCAGGGACTCGACCCCGCGGCCACGAGGAGACGCAGCGGTCGCGGCAGCGCCGCCGGTCGTCAAGCAGGGCATCGCGACTCAAACCGCGCGCGAATCCACACCGACCAATGGTCAGAGCCCCGGGCCGGCCGGTTCGTTACCCAATCAAGGCGTGGCCATTCTGCGCGATGTCTGGCTGAGGATCGAGGCGGGCGAGGGACGGCGGCTGCGGTTCGAGGGTTCTGCTCGCGGCGACCTGTTCCAAAAACTGACTCTCGAAGGTTCGATCGATCCCATCACAGGCGACACGGTCCTGCGCGGCGAGCTCACGGGGTTAACTCTCTCGGAAAACTTCCGCCGCCGCCTGCCACCGGAGATCCGCTCGCAGTCCGAGTCGTTGGGGCTCAACCGTGGCGAGATCGACCTCGAACTGCGCCGGCTGGCGCTTCACCCCGGGGCCCCTCGAGACCGCTGCTTTGAATATGACGTGCTGGCGCGGCTGCATGGCGGCGTCTGGGGGTGCCCCTCGCTCCCCTTTCCGGTCAATGACCTCTCTGCGTTCGTGGCCATTAAGAATGGCCTCGTCACGATCGAGCACGCCGAAGGGAGCAACGGAATTACGATCCTCCGTGCCGCGGGTACTCTGGCCCTGGGTCAGGCGACAACCTGTCCGTTCGATCTGCGCCTCGATCTCTTGCAACTGGAGCTGGACAAGCGGCTCCGAGAGAGGACCCCGGCCCAGTTCGCCGAGCTCTGGGACGTCTTCAAACCCCGCGGCCTGGTCGATGCGAGCATTCATCTGGCGCGACAACGGGAGCACGGCCCGGTGAGTGTCGGTGCCACGGTCCTTTGCCGCGATGTAGCGGCCGTCTATCGCCACTTTCCCTACCCAGTGGAGCACATGGGTGGCAGCTTGAAGCTGGAAAACCAGCGGCTTTCCGTCGATCTGCACGGCTTGATCGGCGAGCGCCCGGCATTCTTGAAGGGAACCATCGATAACCCCGGGCCCGACGCGCTCGTCCGGCTGGACATCCAGGCCGACTCGGTCCCGATCGATGCCGCGTTCCTGGCCGCGCTGCCGCGGAATGTCTTTAAGGTCGTCGATCAATTTCACCCCGCCGGTTCGGTCAAGGGCAAGGTTCGCATCCTTCGCTGGCCGATGGTCGGGCCCAGGGCGAAGCCCGAGGGGCACCTGGTCATTGATGCCGATCTCGACCTCAACCCGCGATGCGAGATCACCTGGGCCGGCCTGCCCTACCCGATCCGCAATCTGACCGGCCGGCTTGAGTTGCACCCGGACCTCTGGGAATTCAAGAATATGCGCGGAGGGAACGGCCAGGCGATCATCATGGGGAACGGCCGGGTCCAGAAACTCGTCAGGCCCAGCCTCCCAAACGGCGAGCCGCCACTGAAGATCGACTTGCAGATCCAGGCCCAGGGTTTGCCCTTCAACGAAGATCTTCGCAAGGCGCTGCAGCCGGCCTGGCAGAAGACCTGGTCGATCATTAACCCGACCGGAGCCAGCGACGTCGCGGCTACCATTCACGTAGAGTCTGGCCGTCCCGACATCAATCATATTTCGATCGTGCCGCTTCGCGATACGAGCGTGCGCCTGGTGATCCATCGCACGCCCCAGCCGGGTTTCGATCCCGGGGGAACTTTCGAGCTGCGAATGGAGAACGTTCACGGCCGGTTTGATTTCGACAACGGCAAGGTGGTCATGAACGATGTCAATTTCCTCTTCCATGGCGCCCCGGTCCAGTTTGCCTCGGGAGGCGTGATGGTCGAGGACAGTGGCCGCTTCGCCCTGGCGGTGAGCGAACTCTGGGTCAAGGAGATCCGGCTGGACTCGAACCTGCGCACGATCATGCCGCCCTTGATGGCCCAGTTTGCGCTCCGGCTGGACGACGGCAGGCCTTTCACGACCCGCGGCAACCTCCAGATCGGTTGGTCGGGCGAGAACGGCGAGCCGGCCTGGTGCCGCTGGGACAACACCCGGGTCGTCCTCATCGACAACACCCTCGAAGCCGGGATTCCGCTCAAACATATCCAGGGCCAGCTCGAGGAAGTTCGCGGCTGGTCCAATGGACAGACACTGGAAATCCACGGGATTGTCAGGCTGGACAGCATCAGTCTGCTGGGGCAGCAGATCACCGACGTCGAATCGCCCTTTCACCTCGAGCGCGGATCGGCCCGGCTCGACAGCCTGCGGGGAAAACTGCTCAGAGGTGATCTGGAGGGCAGCGGCACGATCAGTCTCGATGCCACCCCGAAGTATAGCGCTTCGCTGAGACTTGCCGGTGCACAGCTCGAGGAATATGCCCGGACGCTCCCCGGCCGGCAATCGTACCGCGGCGCGCTGGGTGCCTCGATCGATCTGAGCGGCCTGGGCAACAACGTCCGTAGCATCCAGGGCAAGGGCGAGGCACACATCACCCAGGGAGACCTGGGCGAGCTGCCCGTCGCGCTGCGGTTCATCAACTTCCTCAACAGCAATCTGTCGCTACTCGATTCGCCGCGGACCTCCGGCAAGACCTTCTTCGATTCCGCGGACGTCGCATTCCGGATCGACCATGGCACGGCGTTCCTCGACCCGATCAAGCTCACCGGCAGCGCCTTCAGCCTGCAGGGAAGTGGCAATCGCGATCCCCTGGGGAACCTCGACATCCAGCTCAGGGTCCTGTATGGCCGCGACCGGCTTCACTTGCCGATCGTCAGCGACCTGATGCGCGAAGCGAGCGGGCAGTTCCTCATCGTCCACGTGCTGGGTCCGTCGTCCAATCCCAGGTTCAAGCTCGAGACGCTTCCCCAGGTTCGGAAACTGGGCACCCGGCGCAGCCAGCGGGATCTGGATTGAGCCGCTCTCGCTGGCGATTGCCCCGCATCACTCGCACTGGCTGGGTGGTGGCGCGGGCCGCAAGATCTTGGGTGGCAAACCTCACTGGAGGCCCGCTTGGGGCTCGCCCTGATCAGGCCCGATCGATCGTCGCGAGGGGATTTCGTACTGGTCCGTCGGCGGGTCGCCGCCCCCTGGAGCTTCTCCGAGCTCGCGGGCCAACTGATCGGCGATCAACCGGAACGATTCCTCTTGGGATCCCCCCAGCTCCGCCAGCCGGCGATGACATTCCATGACATGCCGGCCCAGGTCAGCGGTGGGCAGGATCGGACCAGACAACTCCACGACGTCGCTGATCGGCTCGGGACAGACTTCCGTCACGTCCAGGAGGTGGTTCAGATGCGTCGGGGCCAGGAGCTTCTGACATTGGTCGCACGACGCCGCCACTTGGAAACGGTGAGGCAACGTCCGGTTGTACTTCCGGTGCAAGCTCACCAGGCAGCCCAGGAACGTGCTGTCGAGATAGTCGCAATGCGACAGGTCGACGACCACCGTGCTCGGCCCGCGCGGATCGTCGAGCGATTGGACCGCGAATTCCTGGAGGGCGGGGCTCTCCCGGAGCGTGCCCCAGCCCTCCACTTGGACGAGAAAGCCCGAGGCGGTCCGTCCGACTCGGAGCTTCGATCCCTGCACATTGACTCTCATGGCTCTCCCTCCATCGATATGGACGACCGAAACCTGACCCTTCACTGCCGCTGGCGGCGCGACGTCTTCGGCCGTCCTAGCGACCACCAGTCGCGGCCGTCCTCGCCGCCATCGGTTCCCGGGCCACTCGGCCCCCCGGGTCGATCCAGGCCCGCAGGGATGAGGACGGCTCGAAGCATCCAGGCACTCTTGAACCCGGTCGTGCATAATCTGATCCGGCAATAGCATACCCCGCGGCGCATGGGCAAGTCATCATGGCTTCGGGCTGTTGTTGGTCAGGGAGAGCGGGCCGATCTGGTAGAGGTTGGCCACCAGGGTATTCACGCCGCCGCGCTTGCCGAAGTCGCGGTTGTTGGTCGAGATCAGCAACACGTCGTTGGTGCGCTGCGCGGGCGGAGTCTGCACGTGACCGATCGGCTGGGCCAGGATCGACGAGTTGGAAAGCTGTCCCGTCTTGATCAGGTTGAGGTAGCCGGTGTCGTTGAGCACCAGTCCGTTGGCGGTCAGGCCGCGCAGCGACTGAATATTGCCCTGGACGTCGATCAAGGCCGGGCCGGTACCGGCGGCGGCCGAGCCGTTGAGCTCGGGGCGGAAGCTCTCGCTCAGGTCGGTGATCTGGTCGGTGGTGTTCAGCGTGATCGTCCCTCGCTGGGTGAGCGACACGGGCCCCAGCAAGCTCACGGTATTGGTGTATTGCCCGGGGGTCGAACTTGTTCCGATCGTGTTCAGCGCCAGGGAGGAATCAACGGAGCCCTCGGGCACGCCGGTCAACATGGGATTGTTGCTCGGGCTGACGGGAACGTACGCTCCGCCGGGCTGGATTGCCTTCTCCGACACCGTGGTGAACTGGCGGACCAAGACCAGGCCCCCGCTGGGGTTTGTGTCGGCGACCGAGGTTCCCGCCGTCAGCAGGCCCAGCTGGGTCACGCTGGGCTGGAACGAGTTGAAGACGGCCGCGACCGTGGGATAGACCTGGTTCGTGCCGACCACGCCCGTCAAGCCGCCCACCAGGCTGAAGCCGGCTGGAGGTGTGTAATTTGCGGGCGGAGGATAGCCGGGTTCATTGACCGGAAGCTGCGCTGTGCCCGTGGCCAGGCTGAGCGGAACGTCGATCATCTGGAGCTGCTGATTGGTCCCGACTTCGCCCATCACCGTGTGGGTATCGGTCGAGCCCAGGGCGGTGGCGTCGAAGCCCGCGGTGGTGAAGGCGCCCAGGAATGTTCCATAAGTCGCGTCATAAACCGAGATCTGATAACCCGTGCTGACGAGCAAGACCAGCCGGGTGCCGTCGCGTCCTACCGAGATCGCGACCGGCGTGGTCGATCCGGGCTTCTGAACCTGGAGGGGCTTCCAGGTCGAGTCCAGCGTGCCAGTCTGCTTGCTCATATCGGGCTGACCCGTGGCGTTGGTTGCCGGTGTGAGGTTGAAACGGACCACCTTCCCCGTCGTTTGGTCGTAACCGAAGATGTCGTTATCGGTCAACAAGTTCGGCGCCGGGGCGATGTTGCCGTTGATGTGGTTGATCTTGAGGACGATGCCCGGAGGAGCCGGCGGCGGGGGCGGAGCGCCATTGGTAGGAACCTCAATGATGTTGCCGGCCGAGACGAACTCACCATTGATCCCGGCCAAGCTCTGCACCAGGAACGCGTCGCTGACATACACGTTCGAGGAACTGCTACTTGTGCTGGCGGTCGTGCTCGTGCCGGCCGTCACCGTGGACGGAAGCTGACGGAGCTGGATCTGCGGGTCGGGCCCGACCGAGTTGAGATTCAGGTTGTCGATCCCCGAGGTCACGTCGATGGTGCCGCCCGCAATCAGGTTGAATTTGTCCAGGTTGATCGTATCGAGCACGCTGGCGCCGATGCCGCTAAGACTGGTCACCGCATGATTGTTGTAGAGGTC
>JAFAHT010000554.1 GCA_019237095.1 Planctomycetaceae bacterium | reverse complement strand
AAGCTGGTGCCCGGCATGGGCGGGGCCATGGACCTCGTTTCCGGCGCCCGGCGCATCATCATCGCCATGATCCACACCGCCAAAGGCGCGCCCAAGATCGTCGAGGAGTGCACGCTGCCGCTCACCTCGGTTCGCAAGGTGAGCCTTGTTGTTACCGAGATGGCAGTGATCGAGCCGACCCCTGAAGGACTCCTGCTCCGCGAGCGAGCGCCGGGGGTCTCGGTCGCCGACGTCGTCGGCGCGACCGCCGCCAAACTGATCATCCCGCCGACCGTCCCGGAGTCGCCCTGTCATGAACGAGGCCGTGAAGGCGGGTCACGACGGGGCCGACCGGCGGTCGTCCTACGAAAAAAAGTTTCGGCGCCAACGGCCGCCTGAACCCGGCCGCCTGACGACTTGCCGCGACCTCGGTGGGGCTCAGGAAGTGGTGAGCGAGATCACGCTCGGCGGCGGCATCGCGACGGCGGTCGCGATGGACGTCGCCGACGAGGCGCAGGTCAAGGCCGGCGTCGACGAGGTCGCCGCTCGACTCGGCGGCGTCGACATCCTGGTCAGCAACGCCGGTATCCAGCACATCGACCCGCTGGTCGACCTCCCGCTCGCCGACTGGCGGAAGATCCTGGCCGTGCACCTCGACGGGGCCTTCCTGACGACCCGGGCCTGCTTGCGGCACATGATCCGTCAGGGCCGCGGCGGCACCGTCCTTTACATCGGTTCGGTCCACTCAGTCGAGGCGTCGCCGTTGAAGGCGCCTTACGTCACGGCTAAACACGGCCTGATCGGGCTCGCCCGGCTGGTCGCCAAGGAGGGGGCTGTTCACGGCGTCCGGGCCAACGTGATCTACCCCGGCTTCGTTCGCACGCCCCTCGTCGATCGGCAGATCCCGGAGCAGGCCAGAGAATTGGGCCTGACCGAGGACGAGGTCGTCAAAAAGGTCATGCTCCGGGAGACAGTCGACGGCGAGTTCACGACGGCGGAGGACATCGCGGAGGCGGCCGTCTTCTTCGCGGCATTCCCCTCACTGGCATTGACCGGGCAATCGCTCGTCGGGAGCCACGGCTGGCACATGCAGTGACGCGGTACCGCTCGGCTGCCGGGACCACCTGTCTGCTTCACGTCAGGCAGAATTCGAGGACAGTTGTGGTCCCTCCCGCGATGGGTAAACTTTCCCACGAGCCTGGCAAAGCAGGTGCCACAAGAGCGAATGTCCGGCGCCTCAGACGATGGCTTCGGGAGATCATGCCGGTTTGTGCAAATGCCACTCCATCGCACTTGGGGGTCCTGAGGACTGAACATGTTGGAGACCGTCTCACGCCGCTCACCCAGGCAGTCATGCCGGCCCAACAGTCCTCCCAACCCCTTTGGTACAGGGGTTGCGTTACAACACCCTATGTGTCCGACGAGGCACGTTTCCAGGCACCGCTGAAATCAAGACATTTGGTTTTATGCTTGGAACGAAGAGCCGAACCGAGACCGCTTTTGATCGCGACCGCCGTCTGATCAACATCAATGACCTGTTCACGGTCAACCTGCTGACGAGCTACATCAGGTGGAAACTCGGTACCGGCGGCGAGGCCGAAAGGGAATTCCAATCCCGATTTGTCGCGTACGATACCTAGCGTTCGTTTCTGTTCCGATGATTGTGGAAGCCCATGCCTTCCCCTGGACAACCTGGATATGATATAATGGGTAAAATGCGCTGGCTTGGGAGATGATCGAAGGTTGGAGCATTAGGGAAATGTGTTCCACTGGCTGACCCTGGCAAAGGAAGGAGGAGGGCCCGTTATGTGTGGGATCGTCGGAGCGCTCGACCTGACCGGAAACCGGGATTTCCCTGCCGAGTGGCTACGGGCGATGACGATGGCGATCGCTCACCGTGGCCCGGACGACGAATATTTCCACCGAGAGCCGGGGCTGGCCCTGGGCACACGGTGGCTGGCGATTGTCGACTTGGCGGGCGGGCGGCAGCCACTGGCGAACGAGGACGAAACGGTCTGGGTTTCGTTCAACCGCGTGATTCGGCCGGGGCATTACGTGCGGGTCAGGGATGGCCGGATCGACAGGGCCGTTTCCTATTCGGAGCGGGACCGGTGGCATAATGTAGGACCTTTCGGGCTGATGCGGAGTGCATCGGACCGACTCTGCCTGGCGGCAAGCTCCTCGATTCACCCCGATGCTTCCCCGCGCCATTGCCTCGGCGTCGCCTGGACAAGGGTCGAGGACAATTCTCCAGAGTCGGCGGGCCTCGGCCCGGTCGCCCTCGCTCCTCGGCCTGGACGGCTTAGTTCCGCAGGGTCAGGGGCCGTAGATGCCCTGGTCGACGCTGCAGAACTGGTCGGGACGCTTCGGCGTCAAGATCCGCCGCCAGTAGGCTTCGGCCTCGTGAGCAATATCCGAGCGCAAAAAGGCATTGCCCAATTTACCCAGACGCTGCTAAGATACAGCTAGATTCAATCTATTTATTCTACCCATATCCTTCGAACTGCGTTAAGAAATGGTAATTCCCTCTGCTTATCGATAAGATGCGTGGTCTGAATAGTCTCTAGGAGATGCTGACTACATCTTGAACTCGAAAGGGCTGATAGGTTGGACAAACCAACCGCGCTCAGGCAAGAAAGGTGACGTGCTCAATGAACTCGCAATTAAGGATCGAGATGCGCGAGGACGGCGCCGCTTGTTCGAATCTCATGGAATCCGATAGGTCCCCGCAGGGCTTGCGCAAAGCGCCGCGCGAGGACGGCGCATCTTCTTCGGATCCCTCGGACGGCCCGGGGATGCGGTTCGCCTTCGTGATCCACCCGATCTCCGAGCAGACCAAGAATCTGATGGATCTGGACAGAGACGGTCGCCTCAGGAGGACCTGGGGCCGGGCCGACCTGCTCCGGTTCTGTGCCGAGGCCCATGATGTCTTGGAGGCCACTTCCCGGCCAATGAAGGACGGGCAGTCCAAGGGTCCGCGGATCGTCGACACGTTCGCCGGGCTAGTCTCGTCGACCGGTGCCCGGGCAGAAGGGCGCCTCTACGAGATCCCGATGGATGCGCAGTCGATCCTGGCCAAGCCCGAAGAGGCGCTTGAGCTCATGGAGCAGGCCGTCACGGATGCCATCGGCTGGGGGGCGCGGATTGTCGGGCTCGGCTCGATGACCGGCATCATCGGCAGCCACGGCGCGTTCCTGGCCGAGCGCCACCCGATCGCCGTGACGACGGGCAACAGCCTGACGGTCTACGCAACCTTGCGGAACCTCGAGCATTATTGCGAGTCCCTGTGGATCGACCCGGCCGAGGAGGAGATCGCGGTCGTGGGGATCCCGGGCAGCATCGCAACGGCCGTGGCCGCGCTGCTGGCGCCCCGGTGCCGTCGGCTGGTGCTGGGCGCCAGGCGTGCTTCACCGCGGGCGATCCACTGGGCCGAGCGGCTGGGCGCGCGGCTGGAGGTGGAGCTACCCAAGGCCCTGGCTGAAGCCTCGATCGTGCTGACGGCCACGTCGTCGGGCGATTGCATCGAGCCGAGCTGGCTCCGCCCGGGCTGCCTGGTGCTCGACGTCGGCGTGCCCAGCGATGTCCGCCGGGCCACGCCGGCCCGCGACGACGTGCTGATCCTCTCCGCCGGCTATGCGCGCGTGCCCGCGGCAATGCCCCGCGACTCGTTCTTCCTCCGGTTTTATCACGGGATCGTGCCTTCGTGCCTGGGAGAGACGATGGTCCTGGCACTGGAAAATCGCTCCGACTCGTTCTCGATCGGGCGGGACCTCGACCTCGACCGGGTCGGCGAAATCGGGCGGTTGGCCGAGTCGCACGGCTTCGCCTTTGCGGAGCCGTTGGCGTGCGGCCTGCCGCTGAGTCCGGAGGCCCGGTCTCAGTTCCTCAAAGTGCTCACGAGGACCCGACCGGTACGGTCACGCCGATCGCGCCGATGCGCCTGCCAGGCGGTCGGCGGCGTCGCTGGCGAGCGGGCCGATGGTGAGGCGATCGACCTCGCTGGACTGGCCGAGCACGCGGCCGAGCGGCACGCGAGACACATCAACCCGGTCTTGATCGGCCTGGGCGGCCCGACCGGGTTGACGCGCACCTTCGTCCGGGGGGAAGGGGCGGAGCTGATCGATGAGTCGGGGCGGGCGTACCTCGACTTCGTGGCGGGCTTCGGCTCGCTCAACCTGGGGCACAACCACCCTGAGGTGGTCGCGGCGGTCGCCTCGGCCTTGAGCCAGCAAGCACCCGGATTCTTGCCGGGGTCGGTCAACCCCCTGGCCGCCGCGCTGGCCGAGCAGTTGGTGGCCATCACCCCGCGCGGCCTGGAGATCGTCTTCTTCACCAACAGCGGGGCCGAGTCGATCGAAGCCGCCTTGAAGCTGGCGCGGGCGGCGACCGGCCGCGGCGGGTTGCTGTCGTGCCTGGGCTCGTTTCACGGCAAGACCTTCGGGGCCCTCTCGGTCACCGGGAACCGGGGTTATCAGAGGCCATTCGGTCCGCTGGTTCCCGACTGCCAGGCGATCCCTTACGGCGACTTGAAGACCCTCAAGCTGGCCCTGGCAACGCACCAGTATGCCGCGTTCGTGGTCGAGCCGATCCAGGGGGAAGGGGGAATGGTCACGCCGCCGCCGTGTTATCTGGCCGAGGCCCACCGGCTCTGCCGCCAGGCCGGCACGCTCTTCATCGCCGACGAGGTGCAGACCGGGCTGGGGAGGACCGGGCCGCTGTTCGCCGTCGAGCGCGACGGGATCGAGCCCGACATCCTGACGCTGGCTAAGTCGCTGGGCGGCGGCCTGATGCCCCTGGGGGCCATGATTGCCCGCCGCGACCTCTGGTTGAAAGCGTACGGCTCGTACCAGACATTCGCGCTGCATTCGAGCACCTTCTCAGGCGGCAGCCTGGCCTGCGCCGCGGGCCTGGCAACGCTACGGGTCCTGCGCGATAGCCCGGCGCTGGTCCAAGCCGCCCGCCGCGGGATCCAGCTTCGCGAGGGCCTCGAGGCGATCGCCCGCTCCTGCCCGATCATCCGCGAAGTTCGGGGCCATGGCCTGATGCTCGGCCTGGAATTCCACGAGCTGTCCCCGACGCTGCTCACGAACTTCAAGGGATTCGGCTCATCGGGGGCGAACTGGTGGTTGGTCCCCGGTCACGAGGATCTCCTGCGCACGATCCCGGCGCTTTACGTCCAATCGAACCTGCTCCACGAACACTCGATCTACACCCAGGTCGCCCGCTCGAACCCCTGGGTGCTCCGGGTCCAGCCCCCCTTGATCGTCAGCGCGGCCCAGGTGGAGCGATTCCTCGAGGCGCTCCGGGCGACCTGCGCCGAGTGGACGTTCCTCAGCGACTGCGCCGAGGAGATCTTGAGTAAGTCGGCCGGTGAGATGGGGCCGAGGTGAATCCGACTCCTTTGTTTTTCAGCCTCAACTCGTCGAGAAAGGAACAGACCATGCCAGCCTTGAACGAAATCTATGCGAGGGTAACGAAAGTGCTCGTGCACGCACTGGGCGTGGAGGAAGGCGACATCAAGCCCTCCGCGACCTTAGAGGCACTAACAAAATGAGCCTCGGCATAGCAAACGTAAACAGATCATCGCGCAAGCCAACTTGAGGAAAGCCTGATGGATCTCGGGCGTTTTATCCTTGCGAACTCGCAGCCTCCCGAAGTTGTGCAACCACGACAGCGTCCGCTCCACGTACCAGCGATACGTTCCCAGCCCGCTCCCATGCGGCGTCCGCCGTCGCGCGATGTACGGACGGATGCCGCGCCGGCGCAACTTCCGGCGATGCGGGTCCGAGTCGTAGCCTCGGTCGCCATACAGGCTGGCCGGCCGGCGACGTGGGCGC
>JAFAHT010000548.1 GCA_019237095.1 Planctomycetaceae bacterium | reverse complement strand
CTTGATGGTCCGCGTGCCAATCCGACCGGACGGCTCCGCCGGGGGTATCGAAATCGCGGCGACCCGCCTCTGTGCCGACGACTTCGCCATCGGCATGTCGGGTTCGCTTTACGTCACCACGCATCCCGAACACACGCTGGTTCGCCTTGACCCCTCCGGCGCTCGCACGACCTTGGCCGGCCCCGAACAGGGGATGGTCGGGAGCACCGCCTGCGCCTTCGGTAGAGCGCCCGGCGACGAGAACGCGCTCTATGTCACGACCGATGGCGGCTTTCTGATTCCCCACGAAGGCGGCATCCAGGACGCCAAGCTCGTGCGGCTGGAAGTCGGCGAACCGGGCTGGCCCCTGCTGCAAGGAGCGTGAGGGAAATGATCCGCATAGCCATCCTGGACGATTATCAAAACGTGGCGCTGGAGATGGCCGACTGGTCGCCGCTGGCCGGGCGCGCCGACATTACCGTTTTCAACGACCATTTGTCCAATCTCAACGAAATCGTCGATCGCCCGGTCGGGCTCCGCGGGGTCAGACCGGGTCGGGCTCCGCGGGGTCGGTCTGACCCCATGCCCCCGCATGCCCCCGGACCCCATGCCCCCGGACCGACCCCATGCCCCCGGTGATCTTCGGTCATTGACAGGAGCCGAAAACAAACCGGGAATTCGGTGCGCGAGGACGTGCGCTGGACCTATGCGGTGCACGAGCAGATCTTGCCGGCGTTGCGGCGGGTCAATGTCCCGGTGCAATGGACCGAGGTCACGGTCCGGCACACCGGCTATACCGACCCGGCGCTCCGGGAACGGAAGCTCCAGCGTGATTGCAAGATCCTCGAGGCGGAGCTGGCCGAGCGGCCCGACGACCCGTTCGTGCTCTTCAACTTGGGCGCGATCGCCGTCGAGCGGCAGGACTGGTCGACGGCCTTGGGCCATCTCCAGCGCAGCCTGCGCGGATCGGCCCCCACCGATTCCATCGTGCGCAAGCTCTTCGCCCTGCTCGCCCGACGGCCACCAGATGCGAGCATGGTCCGCGACGCGAGCCCAGGCAACGCCGAGGCCATGGCGCGCGGCAAAGCATAGCGGTAAGTCGAGGAGCTTCCCGCCAGTCGGTGCCGGCCCGACGCCCTCAGCCTCAGCCAGGGAGGCTTCAAGACGCACCGCCAGCCCGCTCCGCAAATGAAACGGCCCTGCAAGTCAGGGGTCCCTGAGTCCCGACTGGAGTGTCACTGCCGGCCATGGTCAAGGCAGGGTCACGACGCGGACGCCCCGGCTTTTTTCTTCAGCTTGAACCAGCGTAGCGACTTCTTGCGGTCCAGCTTCTTCCAGACGTCGAAGAACTTCGCGCGCGTCGCCTGGGCGGCCTGGTGCTGGGTCTCGAGGACATCATGGATTCGGTGGGCAAGTTTCTGGTCCTGCGGATTCCGGGCCAGAAATCGCTGGAGCTCGGTGGCCGCGACGATGGCGTCTTGATGCTCGCCCAGGATGTCCTGAAGCTGGGTGGTCAGGCGGATGAACCGCTTGGCGTCCTTGGCCGTGCGCGAGCCCAGGGCCGAGGCGATCAGCTCGGCGGCGTAGCGGGCGCGCTTGGCGAGTTTGCGGACCTGGTGAAAGTCCGTATCGGGACTGGCCGCCTCGAGGTCGCGCCCGCCCTTCTTCAGCTTCCGCCAGGCTGCCGCGGCAAGAGGAGGTAACACCCTCCGGCACGGCTGCCACGCATCGTCCTTGAGAGCCGGACACTCGACCGCCGCGGCCAGGCTCGCAAGAAAATCGCGGTAACGCTCGCCTTGCAAGGCCTCACGTAGGGCGCGTGAATTCTGCGCGTGCCGTTCCCGGAGCGCAAGGACGAGCGGGGCGAGCGCGTCGTCCTGGCCTGTATCGCAGGGGCCTGCCGAAACTTGACCGTTGCCCGCAACAGGGGACGCCGCCGAGAGCAGCCGCTGACAAAGAATGTCCAGGTCACGCACGCTTCCGAGTACTGCCGCAAGCCATTTCAATTCCTGCTCGAGATGTTCACCCCACTCTCGATCGACCAGGTCGGAAACCGTCCGCAGCTCGCTGCGCAGGCGGCGGGTCGATGTGCGCAGGCGATGGATTCCCTCCGGCTCACCCCGGCGTGCCTCGGGATCGGCGGCCTGCAACCGGGCAATGGCCCCCTTGAGCGCCGAGCGGATCAGCTCGGCCGCGGGATATTTCGGTTTGATCGCCGGCATTGCCGCGGTTGCGGGACTGAGCGCCTGCGCCCGTGTTCGAGCGTCCTTGTCACTATCCGGTGGAGGAAAAGCCGGAGGATTTCGCTCGGCGTTTTTCGCCCGGCGCTGGACCTTGACGTTCATAGCTAGCCAGGTAAGGTCGAGGAGAAAGCCAGTCTGATTCGAGCCCGGCCAGTGCCACTGGCGGACGAGTCTGGCTCTTCATGCAAAATTCACATACTCATTGTAATCTCGATGATGCTGGCGTTGTCAACCCGGGGTTTTACGGTTCATGTACACGCAAGAAATGCAATGCATTAATTTTCTTGTTCCGGAGATAAAAGCGCGCGAATGGTATCAAGCGTGTCGGCCTCTACCCGGTTCAATAAGGAACCCCCGCCAGCCTTGCGGTCTTGAGCGCGCGAGCGTACCATTCGAGCTCGCTCAGGAACCGCGCGGCGCGCTGGTGGTAGATCTCTTCGCGTGGATGGCCTTCCTCGTCGAACGCGTCCTGCACGCGCGGTACTGGTAGCAACGACGGAATGCTTGGCGTGCCAAGTTCGCTGAGCATCGCGCGCAATTGCATCGCGGCGCGAACGCCGCCGAAGGCGCCCGCGGAGTAGCAAACGATGGCCGATGGCCTCCAGAAATACTCTTCCAGGAAGTGATCCAGCAGATTGGAGAGCGCAGGGGGAATGCTGTGGTTGTACTCTCCGCTGACGATGATGAACGCATCGGCCACACGGATCCGTGTGGCCAGCCGTTCGAGGATCTCGGGCGCCTGGCCCTTCTCGTATTCCTTGTACATTTTCTCCAGCAAGGGGAGCCGTTCCTCGAGCGGGTCGATCAGTGTCGTCTGGTGTCCGCGCCCCCTACAGGCCTCGACGAGGAACTTCGCCGCCTTGATGCCCTGGCGGTGCGGGCGAACAGACCCGTAGATGACGAGGAGATCGAGTGCGTCGGGCATGAGCCATATCCTTTTACCAAGACAGACTCGAAAGAGGCGCTGAACATGGTGTTACTGGAGCGGGTGCAGGCCAGCCTGGCGGCGATGGCCGTTGACCAGGATGACAGCCGTCTCGACCTTGTTGCGGTTCTGGCCTCCTGGACCGGAACGGCGGGTCCTGCGAAAGTCGCATTCGCCAGCCAGCGCATCGGGATCGAGCCGGGCGGGATGGAGCCGGTCTGCATCGTGCGATTGCGCTTGCCCTGTGATCGGGTCATGCGTGCTCATGACGTTTATCGTCCGGAAAACGGAAACACGCCGCAATTGATTCTGGCGATGTTCCAGAACAGCTCGCGGCCCGTCGTCCGGGGCGATGGAATGGATCGCACTCGACACAACGCCTTACGACTTGCCTATGGGGTGGCGCTGGGACGTGGTCGAGAACATGGCAGGTCGGGCAACCCGTTCTGTTCCTTCGAGAATTCTCGCTGATCTCCACCGCGGCCCCACGTGTTACATCGCAAGTGGTGATATTCAAGAGACTTGAAGAAGATCCGAACCGCGGTGGAGATCGGCGAGGAGTTCCGTTCCTTCGGCAGGGATTGGTGCGGGGGATGAGGAGTATTCCACCCAGTCGCACTTCGGACTTGGCGAATGAAGTGATTGGGCCTGAAGGAACGCGGCCCACACCCCGCGGGCTGTACTTCAGGCTGGAGGGATACCATCGACCCAGGCCGCCAAGTCGGAGACGGTTGCCGTCCCCGTCGTGCCGAGTTGATGGATGACCACGGAGGAAGCGATCGCGGCCAGCTCGATGGATTCCCTGAGCGAGGCGCCGGAGGGGAGGGCTGTGGCCAGGTTCGCCGTGACAGCGTCGCCGGCGCCCACGATGTCGATCGGTCCGCGCACCGGGACGGCTTGAACGTGCTCGATCGTTCCGTCCGGCGCGGCGGCGACGATGCCCCGCTCGGCCAGGGTCACGAAGACCGGGCGGCCGTTGCGGCGGGCCAGAGTCAATGCCCTCGTCTTGGCCTCGTCCGGCGAAACGGGGAGGTCACACCCGAACATGGTGGTAAGCTCGCTCGCGTTCATCTTGAAGCTGAGGCCCGGCCAGCCGGCCAGGCCGCGGCGCGAGTCGGCAAGGATCGGCAGTTTCGGCTGCGCGGCCGCGAGCTTGGCGATCGCGTCGAGCAGGCCCAAGGTGACCACGCCGGTCTCGGCCTGATCCACCTGCTCCAGGACGATGAGCGCGTCGATTTCGCTGGCGATCGCGCGCAAGCCATCGGCGAGTCGCTGCGCAAGCGAGGGGGGTGTCGGTGTCCAGTTCTTGGAGTCGAGGCGATTGAGCTCGACGGGCTCGCGGTCCGGCTCGACGACCAGGGGCTTGCAGTAGGTGAACGTCCGGCGCAGCGGGCTGGTCACGAAGTGATCGAGCTCGACGCCGGGCAGTCTCGCAAGCTCTCGCCGCAGCTCGTAGCCCTCGCCGTCGTCGCCGCAGAAGCTGACCGGAACGATCCGGCCAACGCGGAGGGCGACAAGGTTGTTGAGGATCGTCCCGGCCCCGCCCGGCTGGGCGCGGACGCGGACCACGTTGTGGACGGGCAGGACCGTCTCGATCGAGGTTTCGCATCGTGCGGGGTCGATCTCCAGGTAGCGGTCCAGGCAGAAATCACCGACGATCGCGATGCGCAGCGCGGCGTACCCCGACGTGATGGATCGGAATCGCTCGGGGGTCATGCCTGGAGCACCTGGTGGTAAAGGTTATGCAGAAACACGGCGTTGTCGCACTGGAGGTAATGCATCTCGCCGCCCATCCGAGCGTAGCTCTTGCAGAACCGCAGGTAATAGGCGGGGTTGGTCTTGGGTGGCTCGCCCCGGGACCAGTCCCAGCCGCCGCCGTCCTGGAGGTCGATGACATGGATCGAGTGGCCGGCGACGATCGGGCGGCCGTCCTGGAGTCGCAGGTTGTTCACGCAACTGAGGCTCTTCTCGAAAACCTGCGGCCCCATGACCGCCGAGCCGATCGACAGGACCACCCCGCCGTCCAGGGTCTCGACCGAACCGCCGATGAGCCGGAAATCGTGCGTGGCGGCCCGGCCGATCACGGCACCGTTGAAGATCGGGTGATTGGCAATGATGTCGTAGCCGATTCCCGGATGCACGGTCATCGGCACCTGGTAGCCAAAGGCCTGGGCCAGGATCGACGCGTCCTTCCAGTTGTGCGTGACCGTGGTCCGTCCGGAGGCAATGCCGTGCTGCAAGATGGCGAGCAGCGCATCGGCTCGCGCCGGCGTGAGCCGATGGGCGGGATCGGAACGAATCGCTTCCTCCAGCTCCTGGGCGGGTGGAATCGTCGCCCCGTCTTCGGCGATGAACCGACCGAGCGCCCTTCCGTAGCCCTCGTCGCGCAGGCCGCCGGCCAGGAGGGCGAGGTGGATGTTGCGGCCGGTCTCGTCCCACGAGCCGAATGTTCCGGTGGCGACGTTGGCACGAACGCACTCGGTCGAGCGGCCCAGCCAGGCGTATTCCCAGTCATGAATCGCCCCCGCCCCATTGGTAGCCAGGTGGGTGATCCAGCCTCGCTCCATCATCCGCCCGAGAATTCGCGCTGTGCCGTTGCGCAGCAGGTGCGCGCCATGGATCAAGATCACCCCTGCCCCGTTCTTCCTTGCCTCGACAACCTGTGCGGCGCACTGGCGGATCTGGTCGAGGACGAGTTCCGGACAGGCCGCGGGGGGCGCATCGGGCGAGAGCAGGATGTCTTCGATGCAGCTCAGGCTGTCGCGCTCGACCAGGGGGCGCACGTTGAGGCGGCCGAGATCCAGAGGCATGGTGTTCATCGTCCCAGAATCAACTCCAGAAGAGGAGCGGCGTCGCGGAAGTCGGCAATCACGACGTCGGCACCGACGCCCGAGAGCCGCTCGCGTTTCCACTCGTCCATCCGACCAGAGCCGTTGTTGGCCTCATCGCTGGCCACGGCGACGGCCAGGCCGCCGACCTCCCTGGTGTTCTCGATCTCGACGTAGCCGTCGCCGAAGGAGAGAAGCTGTTCGCCGCGGATGCCGTTCTCACGGATGATCCGCTCGATGACCAGCTTCTTGGAGAACGTCTTGAAATCATCCTGGGCGCCGTAGATCCGGCGCCCGAAGTACGGGGTGAGGCCCAGCAGCTCTGCCTCTTGCTTGACAAAGATCTCGTCGGTTCCGCTGGCCAGGTAGACCGGTAGTCCGCGATCTTTGAGGTTCTCCAGCAAGCGACGAGCCCCATGAACGAGCAAGTCGTCGGCCGGGATCGTCCCCTGCCGCAGCCCGTCGATCCGGTCCCTGATCCGGAGGTCGAGCCGGCGGAGGTATTCGTGCTTGTACCAGAGCGGTTCCTTGGCCTCGCCGCCCCGCTCGCGGATCCGCGCGACGAGCTGCATCATCTGGTAGATTGTCTGCTTGCCGTTGAGACGCATGATGTCCTCGAAGGCCAGGCGGCCGCGATCGGCCTCGGTCTCACCCGGCACCGCGGGAAGCACTTCGGTGAACATCGGCACCATCACCTCGGGCCAGCCCTGACGGATCA
>JAFAHT010000468.1 GCA_019237095.1 Planctomycetaceae bacterium | reverse complement strand
TCCTTGAGAGACACGTGTCGGCGGGCGAGATCGGGGACGTGAAGCAGATCCTCCCCGCTGATATCCGTGCGCTCTGGCCCGCGGCCTCGAAGCCGCCGTCACCGCCCTGAGGGGGCTGTCGCGCCGGGCCGACAGCCGTAAGGCGGCACGCCAAGTAGCGATCGCAGGCCACCAGCGATCGGGCCGGTCGGCATCCTCATATGCTACGGAAGTGGATGATTGGTCGAAGATCCAACAGACCAAGCGGAGGCAGGCAATGGCATGCAAGACTAAGATGGTGGAAGAACTCGGTGAGGGAGAGCTGCTCCTGCCCAACTTGGTCAACGAAGCGTTATCGGCCAATGACCGGGCCAAGTACTTGATGACGCTATTGCAGATGGCCAAAGACCATGCGGACTACCCCGATCTGGCTTCCCCCGATCTCAAGCAGGAGCGGTTGGCCTGCGGCATTACCGAGAGCGGCTTCGACAGCGTCATCGAACGGAGCCAAAGGGAAGAGGCCAGGGTGTATCGCGTTCCCAAGGCGCGTGAGATTCACCACGATATCGTGGAAAACACTCGGCGAATGTTGGTTCCCCTTAAGGTCTGCGACACGATTTCGTTGCCTGATGGCAACCTGCGTGCGTCATGGTACGAGCAGCGGCTCGAGAAGCTGGTCTCCGAGGTGCCCTTCCTGGTCGAGGACCGGATCACCGGGCCTTCCATTGCTTGGATCACCTCGGCGCAACAGACTGAACACGACAGTCTGCACCTGCTGATCATGGATCTTCACAAGGAACTGAACAGACTCCAGCAGCAGATCGCCACCGAGTCGATCGACGGGGCCTGCGTTTACGGTGTGCACGAGGGGGATCGACCCCTGATCAGGGCGTTCATGGCGGGCCTCAACAGGACCAAGGAACTCAAGTTCGACCACCCAGGACTCGGCACCACGGCCACCCGGACCGGCGACAAACTCGTGATCCAGAACGACATCGGCATGACCGAGGCGCATGTCTTGGTCGTCCATGTCGAGGGGGAGCGGGTCACGCTGACGTACACCGACATCCACATCGCGCGCCTGGTCTTCTTCCAGAACCTGTTCGACTGCTTTGAGGTGCGCTGGGACGACTCGCTCTCGAAGCGGGCCTCGGGGCTGCGTGAGGAGATATACCATCTCTGCCAGGGAACCTACGAGGCCAAGGACCGGGCGGACCTGGAGGCCTACCTGTCCTTCCTCGGCTCGCGGTTGGTGTTCCTGATCGACTGGAACCGGGCACGCAAGCGGTTGAGGAAGTTCGCTCCTCGCCGCATCTGTCTGCAGGTGCTCCGGTGGGCGGCCGACCACGATTATGGACATATGGGCTTCTTGACCCTGGGGGGTGAGCAACTGATCTTCGAGGCCCTCTAGGCCTCCGGAAAGCTGCCGCTGCCACTGGGCGGTCAGCTCTCCGACGTCTTGGGGCCCGAGCGCACTGCTGAGTTCCTCGAGTTCACGCTGCGTACCGCCTCCGAGGGCCTGCGCTCGGGCCGGTCGGAGTTCCTCGTGAGGGACGAGATCAGTGCCGAGTTACGACATTACATCGAAACGGCGCACCAGGGCCTGCTGGGACTCGCCGCAGAGCACGCCTCACTGATCGTGGAGCTGGCCATGGCCGCTCGCGACGTCCTCTTGATGGCCGGTTCCGCCGGTGACCGGGAGCGACTCGAGCGGACCGTGGGTCGGGCCCGTGAGTGGGAGCACCGCGCCGACGGGCTGGTTAGCCGTCTCCGCATGGCACTCCGCCGCGGGAATGACACCGGACCGATCTACGAGCTGTTGACCACGGCGGACGACGCTGCGGACGGGCCGTTCCAGAAGCCTGTTGGCCATGCAGGACACCACGCCGAGGCCGCCACCGAACTCGACGACCGGGAGGCTCTTCGGCAGCCATCGCTCCACGAGTGCCCGCTCATCGATCTCGTGGAGACCGAAGAACAGCGTGCTCTTGTGAGCCGTATCGATGCCCGGAGAGTCCACTGAGAACTTCAGGCCCCCGATGCGAATTCGATTACCCGACAGCTCCACCAACCGGCCAACGGTGCGATTGTTAATCCGGATCATATCGCGATACCACAGGTATCTGCGCCGGAGGATCGCACCGAGCCCTTCCGCCCGGAGTTTTCCGATGTATCGGTTCGTTGTGCGAATGATTTGCATTTTCCAATGATTTCTCGAGTGCTACGAGCTTGTCCCGGGGCGTAGCTTGACTCTAACCCGCTTCTCCGTTCGCACGAATCACGGAACCGACGTCTCGAACATCCTTCGTTCAAGGGACCGGCGAAGCGTCCCCATTTATGAGTCAAAGGATACTTCTCTGCGCGATGGATGTGGGTCCTCAGCGATTCCCCGAATCGGCTACTATACTGGCGCGAAGTTCGGGCAGGCAAATCAAGATACCACCTGGGCAGGGTTGTTTCATTTTCCCCGGGTGAGCGCGGCTGGCAGGCTGCAAAGTTGGCCTTGAGCGCTCCTGCCGCCGCGCCGCCGAGATGCCTGTTGTGTTGCGCCAGTTCATGGCCGCCGCCGCTTCGATCAGGCCTTGCGATCGGGACGCCGCCCGTTGGCTCGCAGGCGGTTTCGCTTGACCCGGCCGCAAGCATGAGGCAGGCTCTTTCGTGGGAAACATCCGGACCAGGTCACTCGCCGGGAAGATTGAAGAACATGAGTTCCGTCAGTTCAGACCGCGGAGTCCTCGTCACGGGGGCGACCGGGCTGCTGGGCAGCCATCTTGTTGAGAAGCTGATCGACCAGAGGTACCGGGTCAGGGCCCTGGTCCGCCAGTCGAGCGAGACGGGGTTTCTCGAGGGGCTGGGAGCCGAGATCGAACGCGGTGATCTCACCGATCCGAGGGTCTGCGCTCGGGCGGTCCGCGATGTTACCTGGGTTTTCCATTGCGCGGCGAAGGTTGGCGACTGGGGAAGCTGGAAGGAGTTTCAGGTGAGTGGGCTCGAGGCCACGCGCACGCTCGCCGAGGCGGCCGCACGCGCCGGGGTCGAGCGGTTCGTCCACATCAGCTCGACGAGCGCCTACGGCCATCCGCCCGATCAAACGACCCCGATCGACGAGACGGCTCCGCTGGGGCAAAACATCTGGGTCCTGGATCATTACACCCGGAGCAAGGTCGAGTGCGAGCGGCTGCTCTGGGACATGGCCGCTGCCGGCCGCCTTCGCCTGACGGTCATTCGCCCAAGCTGGCTTTTCGGCGAGCGTGACCGGACGACGATTCCCCGCCTGATCCAGGAGTTTCGCTGGAATCGGGTGTCGATTGTCGGCAGGGGCGATAATCCGCTCAGCGCAGTGTATGCCGGCGTGGTTGCCGACGCGGCCCTGCTGGCGGCCCGTGATCCGAACTCCGTGGGAGAAGCCTACAACATCACGAGCCATCGCCGGATCACCCAGCGCGAGTTCCTCGATATGCTGGCCGATGCCCTCGGTGTTCCCCGGGTCACCTGGCACTATCCATTCTGGTATGCCTTTTACGGAGGCCTCTCGCTCGAGCTCCGGGAGCGGCTGCTACTCAGCAAGAAACCGCCGCGGGTCACACGCTACGGGGTCTGGCTGCTGGGACGTTACCTCGAGTACAGCACCGAGAAGGCGCGTCGCAAGCTGGACTGGACTCCGGCGCTGACTTATCATGAGAGCATTGCGCGGACGATTGGCTGGTTCATGGAGGACGAGGCGGCGCGCGTTCCTCATGACCGGATGCCGCCCTTGGTCCGGATCAGCTTCTTGCTGAGGGATCTCAGAAAGGAACGGTCGGAGCCGGCGTGCTACCCGGCCGCGCTGGGTTCGCTGGCGGTTGACCGGGAGGCGGAGGTGCAGGAGAAGTTCCGGAAGCCGGGGATCCCGGATTGACGGCACCCCCCTTGTCTTCGACCGGCAGGACACAGCGGAAACCGACATAGGTCAGCCGTTTTTCCAGCATGATCCCCTGACGGGCCGAAGCGCTGCCGGACTTCCGATCGCCCTTGACCACGAGCTCCAGCGACCTAGGTTTGGCGGTCGGTCCGGTGGGGTTGACCACGGGCTGGTTGAATAGCTGGTGGTAGAACTTGGAATCGTACCAGTCTTTCGTCCACTCCAGGACGCTCCCCCCCAGATCGCGAACACCATAAGGAGAGGCGTCCTCGGGAACCGACATGACCGGCTCAACCTGGCCCGGGGTACGCGGCCTTGCCAGGTTGATGGGCTCGGAACCCCAGGGGTAGAGCCGGCCGTCGGTCGAGCGCGCGGCCATCTCCCACTGAGCCTCGGTTGGCATTTGCTTGAGGGCCCATTCGGAATAGGCCTGAGCATCGCGGGCATTGACCATGACCATGGGCAGCGTTTCGGACGGGTTCTGCCGGAAATCCTCCGACCAGCTTCGGGGGGGCTGGCCGCGGTAGTGCATCTCTGCAAGGAAGAGCCGGAACTGGCGGGTGGTCACCTCGTGCTGATCGATGTAATAGGTGGACAGCGCGACTTTGTGGGAGGGGGCTTCCGCCGGCGATCGGTTATCGTTGCCCATGGTGAAGGTTCCCCCGGGGACGAGCACCATCGGGGCACCGTCCCGGTTGCCCACGATCGCCTGCGGCCAGCCAGAGCTGTGAATGCCGGCCTCGGACTTGGCCGTAAATCCGCTGGGCAGGATGCGGACCGTCGTGGGCGTCTTGCCTGTGCCGGCAGTGGTGCTGGCCATCGCCAGCGGAGAGGGATGCGTCGGCGTGAGCTCAGCCGGATTGGCCGGCAGGGTCAAGGTGGCGTTGCCGGTGATCTGCTTGGGCTGGGCGGTCACAACCTGGGTCGGTTGAGTTTCCGGAGGAGGCGGTGGTATCGGGGCGGGTTCGGCCTTCAGCGCGAGGCGGTCCAGGAAGAGAGGAAGGTTCTGCTTGGGCCGCTCGAGTGCCTTCGACGCCTCGCCGGCCATCCTGGTGCCGCGATACGACTTCACCACGTTTTCCAGGAGGGCGATGGCCTCCTTGGTGCGGCCGGCCTTGGCGTCTTCTCGAGCCCGGTCGAACATGTTCTGGGCCTCGAGATCCAGGTCCTTCTTGGGCGCCGGCGCGACTGTCACAGGGGGTGGCGGCTCATCTCCCGTGATCTCCATTGCGTTGGGATCGTAGATGAACAGATTGTAGAAGATCCAGCCAAAGATACCGACGCAACCGGCGACCAGCGTGCCCACGATCAATCGACCGCGCTGGCGAGCCTCGTAGGTGTCGAGCGCCGGGGTTTCCTCGACGAGCACCTTCTTCTCGGAGCCATCGCTCGTGGATGGCTTCTTGCTTTCCTTGGGTTTTGCCGTCCTGGCCCGCTGGCGAACCTCGGCGGCTTGGACCGTTTCCTTGGCTGACTGCGCCGCTTCCTGCTTTTTCTTCGCCTCGGCGGCCTCTTTCAGCTCTTCCTCTTCGTCCTCATCCGGTTCGGTCTTCCAGAGGCGAGGCAAAGGCTTCCCCGGCGTGATCGGCGCCTTGGGTTGCCGGGGTTCCGGCACATCGGCCAGATCATACTCTCCCTGGTCTTGATCGCTCATGGCCGGGATTTCCCTGAACAATCCACCCCATTCGATCACGCCGTACCAGCCTAACTCTTTATCCTTACGTCGCACAGACCCAAGAATGTCCGAAGGCCCTTCGGCATGATCTTGAGTGGGCTCTCGGCTCTCTCGTCACCGATGATGACCTGCGACCGTCTGAGTTCCTGTCGGCCTTTCGCCGTGATATAGGCGCTGTGACCACCCACCCCAACGGCCCGCTGAACGCACTCTTTCCCTTCGAGAGTCTCCAGACAGTCTCGGACCTCTTCGATGGACAGATAGGCGATCTCAGCGATCTTGGAGTCATCGACGTAACCAGCCAGCGCCTCACCTTGTTCACGCAAGATAGCATGCAGTATCTTGCGTTCGGAGCCCTCCAATGCCATCGAGTATCTCCTGCCCAGCCAGTTTGGCTGAATCCCCCTTCTCTGTTTATCATTGCTGGTTTCAGAGGCGCAGTTTAGCCAGTCCGGTCTACAAAGCAAACGAGAACCGACCATGAAACTCGAAGGCGGCGAGAGGCTGGTCCTCCTGACCCTGCGTAACCTTCAAGGGGATTCCACCGACTATGTGGAAGACAGTCACATCGCCGACGCAGCCAAGATGCACTTGCCGGACGTGAGGGACTGGCTGGAGACTCTCGAAGGTAAGGGGTTCGTCGAGAGAACTCGCCTGACTGATGGGTTCAGCGCCTACGTCACCGCCAAGGGCAAGCAGGCTCTTAGGTTGACAGAGCCGATTCCGAGTCCCAAACCTCCTTGAGGCGGACCCTCCGGGGTCAGCGGTCCTCGATCTGATGGGATCCCACGAGGTCTCGGAGGGTCTCACGAGATCCGCCAGTCCCGCTCCGAATAACGTGCCTTGCCTTGGCCACGCACTCTCGACTGGGATAGATAGGGGGTAGAGCGCTAGCGGCCTCGCTTTCGCAATTGACCTCCTGGTCGCTGCGCCTTACTATCCCGGCCTCGGGGACCGAGGCCCCCAAGAAAGGCGGATCGATCGAGGGAGGTCATGGATGCAAGTAATACTGGGCTTACTGATGGCGGCTCTGGCTGGAGTCGACGAAACTGCCGACGCGTACGCAGCGCCGAAGATGGTGGTCTCGCAGGCTGGAGTGCCGGCAACGAAGGGCGGGCCCATGGTCGCCTTCGAGATTCGCGACATCCGGGTGTCCAGCCCCGAATGGCGGGGAAAGCTCATCTTGCGAATGCAGCCGGTCACCCGCCAGGAAGGGACTGCCGTCTGGTCGCTCGATACGGCAAGCTTCAAGGAGCTTCTCGAGCTTTGCCACTCCGATACCAAGAGTGACGTCCTCCAGGCGCCGAAGATGACCGTCCGCGTTGGCGATCCGGCGCGGATGACGAGCGAGGAGACCCACCAGTATGTCGCTTCCGTGAAACGCGTGGCCGACGGACCTCCCAACCGGGCGACCAAGCTGGCGTTCGAGCCCCAGTTGGACAAGGTTCACAACGGCGTCCGCGTCAACATCCTCTCGAGCCAGCTCAAGGGCCCGAACCTGTTCGCCCGGGTCGTGATCGACGAGAACCGGCTGGTGGCTATTCACGCGGTCAAGTACACCGAGGCCGTCCAGCCGAAGCCCGGTGTTGATCCTGAAGTTTCCAGGGCTTCTTTTCTGGACCGGCTCAATCCGAACCACGGACCTCGCGCGGCGGCCATCAACGCCACGATCCAGGTGCCCGAGGTGGACAGCCGGCGGGTCGAGGGAGAATGGCTGATTCCCAGCGATGGGGCACTGCTGGTCAGTCTCGGGCCGCGAGCCCTGCACGAGAGGGGCTTTCAACAAAAGGGGTACGAGGAGCATCTGATCGCCATCACCGCGCGCCCGTTTGCCGAGCCGGCACAAGCCCCCGTTCAAAGGCCCGCCACAGCAAGCTCTCCGAAGCCCCGCTGAATCTGCCGCGTCGGAGGGATATAATCTTAAACTTCTGGCGTCCATGATCGCGCTTCGACCCGGTTGTTTGAGCATCCCTCCGCATGAGGCAATACCTCGACCTGCTGCGCGACGTCCGCACCCACGGCGTGAGGAAGCCGACCCGCGCCGTGCTGCGCTCGACGGGAGAGAAGATCGAGGCCCTCAGCGTCTTCGGCAGGCAGATCCGATTTGACCTTGGCCAGGGATTCCCTCTGGTCACGACCAAGCGCCTGTCGTTCAGCACCATCGTTCACGAGCTGATCTGGTTCCTCCGGGGCTCGACGAATATCGCCTATCTCAAGGAACACGGGGTCACGATCTGGGATGAGTGGGCCGACGCGGAGGGGGAGCTGGGTCCGGTCTATGGCAAGCAGTGGCGTTCGTGGCGGGCACCCGATGGCCAGGCGATCGACCAGATCGCCAACCTGGTCGCGGGGATCAAGGCGGTCAAGGCCGATCCCGCCGCGCCCTCCGGCCGGCGCCTGATCGTCTCGGCATGGAACCCGGCCGACATCGCTGACATGGCTCTGCCTCCCTGCCACACGCTCTTCCAGTTCAATGTGACCGAGGGAGAAGCGAACGAAGGGAGCGACAACAAAAAAGCGAACGAAGGGAGCGACAACAAAAAACTGTCGTGCCAGCTCTACCAGCGTTCGGCCGACCTGTTCCTGGGCGTTCCGTTCAACATTGCCAGCTACGCTCTGCTTACCGTTCTCGTGGCCCACGTCACAGGCCTGGCCGCCGGGGAGTTCATTCATACCTTCGGTGACGCGCACATCTACGCCAACCATCTTGACCAGGTTGACGCACAGCTCGAGCGTGAGCCGTTGCCGCTTCCCCACCTCGAGATCGATCCGGCGGTGAGCGATCTGGCGCGGATCGAGCGCGAGCAGATCAGGCTTGTCGGCTATCGCTTCCACCCCGCGCTGGCTGGCGAGGTAGCCGTCTAGGAGAGCCCGTCCCGTGAAGCTGGCGCTGATCGTCGCGATGAGTCGAGATGGCCTGATCGGCCGCGAGGGGACCCTGCCCTGGAGGTTGCCGCGCGACCTGAAGCACTTCCGCCGGCTCACCTGGGGCAAGCCGATCATCATGGGCCGCAGGACGCACGAGGCGCTCGGGCGGCCGCTGCCGGGGCGAACCAACATCGTGCTGACGCGACAGGCCGAGGTTCTCGCCAAGGGTTGCCTGATCGCCCGCGACCGCACGCAGGCGCTCGCGCTGGCGCAGGCAACCGGCAGTCCGGAAGCGTTGATCATCGGCGGCAGCCAGGTGTATGAGGCATTCCTGCCCCTC
>JAFAHT010000411.1 GCA_019237095.1 Planctomycetaceae bacterium | reverse complement strand
CACTGCCCGGCGGCGGAGTGTGCAGGGTCCGGAACGTCGCCGGTTTGAGCAGGCGAGCCTTGCCCTCGGCGCCGCGCAGATGCAGGGCGGCGAACTTGCCCCAATCGGGAACCGAGCAGTGGACGGTGCCTGCCGGTCCCATGCAGGGAGGGTTGTCGCGCAGCACCGGCTCGAACCGGCCGAACATCTCGTGATGGCCCCAGGGTTGATCGATCCGGTCGCGGTTCGACTGACCTGGCGGCCCGAAGCCGGCCGAGGTCATTCCCAGCGGATCGAATAATCGCTGCTGGATCAGTTCTTCCCATGACTGGCCGGCGACCTGTTCGGCCATCAGGCCGGCCATGACGTAGCCGGCGTTGGAATAGGCGTAGACGGTTCCGGGCCTGGCCAGGGGAGGCTTGCTGAGCAGCGCCAGCAGGGCAGCCCGGCGCTGGTCGGTCGTCGTCAGGCCGGGCAAGCGCCCCCATGACGCGTCGTGAGGCAGGCCCGCGCGGTGCGTCAAGAGGTCGGCAAGCGTGGCCGTCTGAAAGTCGGGATGCAGGCGAGACGCCACTTCAGGAAACACATCGCGGATCATGGATGACCAGGTCAGCAGGCCGTCGTCGACCAGCATACCGAGCAGGGTGGCCGTCATCGGCTTGGTGCACGAGCCAATGTGAACCTGGTCCCGCACCTGCATTGGCTCGGCCGATCCGATCTTGCGGATGCCTGCCGCGCCGATGCCCGCCAGCGTGTCTCCTCTCACGATCGCGCCGATCAGACCGGGAAGGTGATGAGCGTCGCGAATCGACTCAAGCACCTTTCCCAGTTGCTCATTGGCCCGGATCGGCAGCGTGCCGAGGTCGGGTGAGGTACGGGTCGAGCTCTTGCTCTTGGATAGCGCGGGCTTGCGGACCGTGTAGCGATTGGTGGTGGTCCCTTTCTTGGGGGGAGCGTCTTGCCCCATGGCGAGGCTCGATAGTCCCCCCGCGCTGCTCGCGCCCCAGGCCGCCAGAGCATGCGTGATCGCCTTTCGAAACCACTCGCGCCGCCTGATCATCGATGCCTCCGCCCAACTCGGCTGCCCATCCCGTGTTTCGCCGCAGATTCCCCCTTCGAGCATAGACGAGCGAGCCCCGCACTTTCAACGGCGCGTGAACAGCGCTCGCTGTCCGCGCTGCCAGGCTGGCGCCGGCCGCCATGGCTGCCCGCCCCGCTGCGCGTGGGCCCGGGTCTTGGCCCGCGTTGCAGACGTCGCGTCCTCCGAACTGCTGGGTTTCATCCCAGCTACCGGCAGTCATTGTTCGTTGGGGGCGACCTCGGTGAATCTTCGGCGCCCGCCGTCGATGTCGGGCGCCGAGCCGGGCATCAGCGGCCTAGCAAGCTGGAACTGCATGTAGAGATTTGTAGAGATTTCCCAGGTTCACGCAGCCCAAAAACCGCTCCAAGAGCGTTCTGTGTCGGTTCACTTACGAACGCTTGTGTTTAGTTGGGTGCGCTATAAGCTATTGTGCGACATGGATTTGCGCCGTTGATTGGCGACTTTGACTCGACGTAAACCTTCTGGCACAACGGTTCCGAGGCCCGCAAGACACGCCTAAGATCAGAGGACAATCCTCGGCAGAGAGGTGGTTGCGAAATCCGGTGTCAGTTCATCATTCTGAACAACCATGACAACGGGCAAACCCGCAGTATGGCCCACGCATTCTGTGAGTCAATGGCGGGCGCAAGGGACCAACCAAGCTGCCCGAGTACAAGAAAGCGGCTGGCTCGCTTTCGCGTTACACGCCGGTTGATACGATGGCTCAAAGTGTGGCCCGGCTGATAACGATGATGGAAATCATGGCCCATCTTCGACCCAGAGAACCAGTCGACTGTAGGTGCTACCCTGCAAGGCGTTGTAAAGGCGGCGATCGGCAGTAACGACTCGGGTGGACAAGGAGTCGGCCAAGGCCAGATAGATGCAATCATACGCCGACCGCCCAGTGTCCAGAGCAATCCTCAATCCAGGCCCGAACAGCGGTCTCATGGGGTGGATGTTGACGTCAGCCTGCCCGACGTCCTCGGCGATCTTATTGGCTTGCAGCGCGGTCAACTCGCCGCGGCCGACCTTCTTCCAAAGAATGTTGCTGACCTCTGCCAAAAGCAGCTCGGGGGCGTTCCGTTCGAGGTCCGGATCGAGGTAGCGCAGGGCGCCGTCGGAATGCACCTCAGGCACGAACCACTTGATCACGACGCTGGCATCAACAACGACGAGGCGGCTCACCGCAGCCGATCCTCAGCCACCAAGAGGGCGCTATCGCTGTGTGGGCGGCCTTCGAGCGTTCGGCGCATGGCGTCGGCGCGCTCGCGGGTCGCGATTGCTCGAGCCCGTGCGGTCTGATCACGAGTGGCCGGTGCGGCGACCCATTCCAGATTCGTCAGTTGGCAGTTCAAGCGGTTACCATCCTTGAAATGGACAACATGGCCCGAGGGTCGCGGACCGACGAACGCCTCGAGCATGAGCTCAGCAAGTAGCCGAGTCTCGGGTCGTCCTCGCTCGTCATGGAGCGTAACGATCTTGTCGCCATTGACATCCACAACAGCCGGCACTCGCACCCATTCCTCATCTCGAATGGGTTCGCCTCCAGGTGGATCGGCCCGGTTCTGGCGCTGGGCGGACATGCAATTGAACTCCGTGCCACGTTGTAATCGTCCCATATAGCATTATGACGCTGGACAGGGCGAGCTGGAAGGCCGAACCTCGTTGAGGTATCTGCCCAGCGTGCAGGAATCTGCGAGCAATGCGAGGTTCGGCAGGACCCCTGCCATTCCCGGGGCGGCTTTCTGAGGAGGGGGGTGGAAAAAAGGGACGTCGCTCATATCGATAGTCTGGGAGTGGAGCGGCTCTGGCGGGGCAACGGATACCCACACGGACCTGTTCGCATTCCAGACGAAGCGCTTTTCAGAACGCACACGGTTTGGTGTGAATGGGGGAACTCGCAGCTCTTGGCCCTTTTGGCTTCCCCAGTAAAGCCATTTGAAATCGAACCAGTTATCGACGTGGACAAGGAATACCTCGCGGATTTCCAGGGCCGCGATGGCTCCGTTGATGATCCGCTGAGCAAGCGAAAGGAAGGCAGCATCATCGTCTTCGCCAGGAACGAGCTCGATCATCATATCACCTCAAAAAGGAGAGTGCTGCGCGGCTTGTTCTTGAGTACGCAACGGTTGCCAAACGAAGTTTCATCAGTCCGCGGCCGCCACCACCGCACTGCCGTGGAGCATGCAGGTCGCAAACGTCAGGGCCGAGGCGTGAGTCTTGGGCCCGGCGTCGGTGCGGAACTCGCGGCCCTCACCCACGGCCGGCGACTCTTGCCAGGCGGCCGCTCCCAACCTTTTCAAAAGCGCATCCACCTCGCCCGGTGCCGGGGACTGCGTGGCCCGGCCTTCCTCGAGGGCATCCATGACGAACCCGGAAAGCAGGCGGTCCCAGACCTTGCGGCAGGTGGACGGCTTGTCGAAGATGTCGAGCGCGACGACGGTCGATCCAATCGCCACGGCCAGGCCTGTCGCTCCCTCGGCGTAGCTCATGTGCGTCCGGAACTCCTGAAATCGATCGCGATTGCTGTCGTACGTATCGGACATTGCATGGGTCTCGGAACTGGACTTGAGGGACTGCATCTGCCGGTCCACCTCGCTCCACACGGCCCCCTGATCGGATCGGTGGCCCTGGCCTTCGCGCAGCGACCGGGTGACCGACCGCTTGAGCTGCTGGCGCAGCTTGGGCGACGAGTAGTTGTCGCTGGTGGTGAACTTGTGGGATCGGAATCGCCATCTTCCCATCTCGACACAGCTTACCGGAATGGTTGCCTTGGTCCTGGCGCCGATCAACACCGAGGTGTTGAGAACCCGGTTCTGCTTCGCACCCCGCAGCTCTTCCCCTTCGAGGAAGAGAACCCGGTGATCGCCGCGATTGGTGACCAGGAGCGTTGGCACCGAGCCTGACTCGTTGATCTCCTCGACAGTCACGCTGCCGGTGCCGACGGCTTCATCGGACAACAGGTAATCGACTTCATCGGTGGCCGGGCCGGACGAGAAGATCGGAAAAATGGTCAGGTTCTCGTGATGGATCGGATCACCGACGCGGATCAGCGGAAAGTGCGGCATGGGATTCATCGGATTCTCCTTCCCCGGCAATGGGGAGCATTCACTTCGCCGCGATCCAGTCCGCTGGCCGCGGCTGACCTCCATTCTACCAACGATGTTGGTCAGAGCGTGTCCAGCGTGGCAATTGTACATCGCCGCTCTCGGTCCTAAGTGTAGTCGCACCTCGTGGCCAGCCGGTCCAGCGCAAGTTCCTGGCCGAGAAGAGGCGCCGAGAACATCGAACCACCGATCCACGCCGCGACGAATGCAGGTTCGAGTCGGCCAGCCTTGCCCTGGATGTGCGTGGTGAATCGGTCGGATTGAGATTGGTTGTGCATCCATCAAGTCCTTGGTCCGCTCATTCTTGCTGAAAAAATGATCAGAACTTGCAAAATCCCAGCGCTTTGTCCGATGTTAGAGAGGAGACGACAATCCGTTGCTCGGCGTTCCTCTCACGGGCAGCTCTGCCTTGGCTGAGCTTCGGAGTTGTTCTTACTGCACCGCAGGATGGTAACACGCTTGAGACAGCGGTTTCGATCGGGTCTCGGTGGAACACGTTCGGATTGGTCAATTGCGTTGCCGGTTGTCATTGATGGAGGGTCTGGTGGATCACTTCGTCACTCTCGAGAGGCTTCCGGAGGAGCTGGAATTCCCCGCCGACCTGAAGGACCGTATCCGGATTGATGCCCAGAGCAAGAGGCTTTACTTTCGGGGCTATATGAGCAAGACAGATTTTGACCGTATCTGCCTGCTCACCAAGGACTGGTCATTCCGTCGCAAGCTCGAAGAGCTATTTCGGGTTTGCATCGATGATGACGAACCTGCGTCGAAAGGCGGCCATGGATTCTTTTCCTTGTTCAGAAAGCGCGCTGTGCCCTCCTGACGAACGACCGCTGAACCGGCCGGGATCGGCTTCGATCGATCTTTTTCTCCGCCCACCAGAGGAAACATCCATTAATCCACATCAGTCTGAGCATTACCTAAACAATTATCCCATGGCAGGTTAGGATAAGGCGGCGGATTGGCAAATTTCATGGCCATGGAGCCTCGCAAGCAGAGCGAGTTTACCGAGGTTGATCGAGCAGGAGCGGCAGATAACCGCGCGTGACAGCGGACAGCAGGTCGCGAGCCATGCGGTTCGGGTCATTGAAGAAGTCGATTCCGATCTGAGTATCGACCAG
>JAFAHT010000356.1 GCA_019237095.1 Planctomycetaceae bacterium | reverse complement strand
ACCGGCTGCTTGGGTCGTTGCAGCTTGATCCTGCGACAGACCTCGATACCGGGCAGGATGGGTAGATTCAGGTCAAGTAGGACAAGGTCAAAGGGGTTGCCGCTGGAGAACCGCTCAACACCCTCCCGGCCGTCGCCAGCCTCGACGACCTCAAAACCCTCCCCGCGAAGAAACTGGGCAATCAGCCTTCGCAAGAGCGTCTCGTCTTCAACCAGCAAGATCCTTCCCTGCCGCTTCGCGCCCATGGTCCCTCCTGACTGGTTCAGAATCATGCGCTGGAGCGATCGAATCTTAAGGGATCTGCGAACAGGCGCCTACCCGACTTTGGGGTGCCTCCCAAACCTTTACCCGCCAAGTGCTTCCGGAAGAGGACCGGGAACCAGCCCGGCGCCCGGCTGGCTACGGAGGCGTGGTCGGTCAGGAGACGGGAACCTGGGGGGAAGGAGCGGGCGAGGGCCGGACCGGCGCCGGCGGGACGGAACGATCCACGCCCAGCGACTGACAGAGAAAGGCAATGGCCACGTGCTTGGTCACGTTCAGGCCAAGAATCCCCCACAGGGCTCCCAGCCGGAAGAGCCAGAAGTTGAGGGCAACGCACGCCACCAGACCGAGTAAGCCAGCCAACGACATCTGAAAACTGGGTCGTTCCATAGAATCATTATGGGAAGGCGTGGTTGAAGCGGAAAGTGCCACTTTTTTCGAGCAGCGGGCCGGTCTGCCTGAAGGCGTCGGTCCAGACCGCGCAAAGGCCATTCCGAAACCGACTTGGAAGCAACAGCTTGGCCGACCGGCATGGCTCCATAACGGTTTGCGCCGGTGGCTGTCGGGCCGCGAAATCCGCCCGGTCTTGCCGGTTCGCCGGGACGGCCCGCTTGCCAGGTCCCGTCACGCGTCGCGGCCGGTGCAGGTGCCCTCTGGCGGAAGCGGACTCCCCGGTTTACGATATCCTAATCCAAGTTGATTGGGACGGTGATCTGGCGGCCCGAGTGATGCGGTTGCCGGCGTAAGGACCAGAGCCCGGGAAAGAAGGGCGTGTAGACTGACCACCGCTTATCCACTTGTGTAGTCGCTCCCGAATGTCCATTCAAGGCATAGAATAAGATAATCTGACCATGGCGAATCCGACGATTTCTCGACCGGAATGGAGTACGGTGATCGATTCCGTGCTTCAAAAGGAACTGGAGCAGCATGTCCTGGTGACCTCATGGGACAAGCTGCTGAACATGGTCGATACCGTATACAACTGGGGACGGCGGTCAAGCCTTTGGCCCCTGGGATTTGGCCTGGCCTGCTGCGCGATCGAGATGATCTGCACGGCTTCAAGCCGGTTCGACATCGCCCGTTTTGGCGCCGAGGTCTTTCGCGGCTCGCCTCGCCAGGCCGATCTGATGATCGTCTCGGGGACCGTGACCAAGACGATGATGCCCATGATCGCGCGGCTCTATGACCAGATGCCGGAACCCAAGTACGTGATTTCGATGGGGGCGTGCGCTACCGGCGGCGGCCCGTTCAAAGAGGGGTACAACGTTGTTTCCGGGATCGACAAGTACCTGCCGGTCGACGTTTACATTCCCGGTTGCCCGCCGACTCCCCAGGCCCTGCTCAACGGCTTGATCATGCTTCAGAAGAAGATCGACGGCGAGCACATCACGAACGCACCCTGGTATCGGGGCGACGTCGAGCGCGATATCCCGATTCCGGTTCTGGGCCCGGACCTGATCGACCTGCGGACCGTCGAGCTTACTGCGGAGCGAACGGCGCTGGGGCTGGCCGAGGTCCGCGAGGCCGACCTGCCCAAGCCGTCGAAGATTCCCGCGCCCCAGCCCGAGGCCGAAGTGGTCGATGCGTCCGGCAACGGCGCGGTGGGGGCGGAGGCGGCGAAGCCACCCAGCAAGATCGACCTGATTCGCGCCAAGGCCCGCGGTGAAACGCTGCCAGCGGCTGGCTCGGCAGCACCCGCGGCCGCCGCAGCGCCGGCGGCTGCCAAGCCGGCCAAGAAGGGCAAGCGCGCCTTGGCCCGTCCCAGCTTGGTCTGGCTGGGAGACGAGGGCCTCAAAGAGCTGGCCGCGCGGCTCGATGCCGAACTCGGTGCGGGAACCGTCTCGATTGTCCAGGCGGGCTTGCTGGTCGCACCGGAGAAGCTTGTCGCGGTCGCCCTTTACCTGCGCGACAAGAACCCCATCAAGTACGACTACCTCGCCAGTCTGCAGAGCGTCCACTACGAGGACTGCATCGAAATCAATTACCAGTTTGACAGCACCATCAGGCCGGGCAGCCTGATCGAGCTCCGTGTGCGGACGGCCGAGGCGGAAGGGCAGGGCGAAGTTCCGTCGCTCTACCAGGTTTATCGCGGGGCCGATTTCCAGGAGCGAGAAGTCTTCGACATGATGGGCGTTCGCTTCACCGGCCACCCCGAGCTGAAGCGGATTCTCATGTGGGAAGGCTATGCCTACTATCCGCTCCGCAAGGACTTCCTCGAGCCGTACTACGAGGCGCCCGCCAAGGTCTTTCCCAGCCGGGTTGACGAGGGGTTCGGCCAGCATTTCCGCGCTGAGGAGGTCAATCCCCACGGCACCAATTTGAAAGTGCCCCAGGGCTTCACCGACTGGGCCAGCCTCTCCAGCGGCTCGGACCCCAAGGGCCAGCCGCTGCTCCCTGGCGCTATTGACGTCCAGGAGCTCGGCACCGATCAGTTCATCGTCAGCATGGGCCCGCAGCACCCGAGCACGCACGGCGTCTTCCGCCTCAACCTGAGAGTGGACGGAGAGACGATCGTCGGCCTCAAGCCCGTCATGGGCTACATGCACCGCAACCATGAAAAGATCGGCGAGCGGAACACGTTTCTGATGAATTTCCCGTTCACCGACCGGCTCGACTACCTCACCAGCATGGGCAACAATTTCGGTTATGCACTGGCCGTCGAGCAGCTCATGGGTGAGGATTCCAGGCCGCCGGAGCGGGCCGAATACATCCGGATCATCATGGCCGAGCTGACCCGGATCGCCAGCCACATGTGGTCGATTGGCTTCTTGCTCAACGATCTGGGCGCGTTCTTCACACCGGCGCTTTACGCGATCGAGGAGCGCGAGCTGATCCTCGACCTCTTCGAATGGGCGGCGGGCAGCCGGATGATGTGCAATTACTTCCGGTTCGGCGGCGTTGCCTTCGATTTGCCACCCGGCTGGATTGAACGCTGCCGTGGTGTCGTCAACGACCGGATCGACAAGAAGATCGACGAGTTCGACAGGTACCTCTCGCAAAATGAGATCGTCCTCGATCGTTGCAAAGGGGTGGGCGTGCTGACCCCCGATCAGGCCATCAACTACTCGACGGCCGGGCCAGTCCTCCGCGCCTCGAACGTGGCTTACGACATCCGCCGCGCCGCACCGTACAGCATCTACGATCGGTTCGACTTCGACGTCATCACGGGCCCGAACGGCGACCTTTACGATCGGTATTACGTCCGGCTGCTCGAGATGCGGGAAAGTGCCAAGATTCTCAAGCAGGCCGTCCGAGACATTCCCGACGGGCCAATACTCCCTGGCAAGAAGAGCTATCAGATCAAGGTTCCCGCCGGCGAGGCCTATTCCCGCGTCGAGAACCCCAAGGGCGAGCTTGGATACTACGTCGTCGCCGACGGCTCCGGTTCGGCATATCGCTACCACGTACGCAGCCCCAGCTTCATCAACCTGACCGCCCTTGAGCCGATGTGCTTGGGCCATACAATTGCCGATGTCGTCGGCATCCTGGGCAGTCTGGACATCGTGCTGGGGGAAGTGGATCGGTGAGGGAATAGTGGCAGTGGCGAGTGGCGAGTCACTAACGAAACGAAAGGGCTCCGCAGCATGGTAAGCGGTCTAGGCGTCATCCGCGGTCATATGGTCACAATGCGCCGGTTCTTGCTCACCTTCTGGCGTGATATCCGGCAGGGGAAGGGTCTGAGTCGGCGCGGAGGAGGGCATCTCCTGGTTGATCTCTTCCGCAAGCCAGCGAGGGGCGACGAGCCGAGGGTGCAGCAGGATTTCAAGACCGACGGACTCTTCACGGTCGAGTATCCGGACGAGCGGCTGCCGGTCTACGAGCGGTTCCGCGTGCTGCCGATGCTCGTTTATGACACCGAGGACGGCAACGTCCGGTGCACCTCATGCAACATCTGCGCCAAGGTCTGCCCGCCCCAATGCATCTGGATGACCCAGGCAAAGAGCCCCAAAGGGACGGTCGTCCCGCTGCCCGAGGATTTTTATATCGACATGGACGTCTGCATGAACTGTGGACTGTGCTCCGAGTACTGCCCGTTCGACGCGATCAAGATGGACCACAATTTCGAGCTGTCGAACTACGAGCGCCATCAGACGCATATCTTCAGCTTGCAAGACTTGCTGGTCTCAAGCGAATTCTATGCCAAGACCCATCCCGAGGCCTGGAACAGCGCCGACGAGGTCGCCGAGCGCGGCAAGGTTGCCAAGAAAAAAGATCAGCGCCTGCAAAAGGCCCTCGCGGGTTCAAAAACCGCAGCCGCACCCGCCAAGCCCGTGCCTCAGCCCGCAAGGGCGTGAGGTCCGGAGCCCAGAGGACAGGATCCGGCCCCACAGTTGATCCGGCGGTCAACCCGTCTGAATCGCAGCGTGCCAAACGAAGCGGAGCGCGCCATTCCATGAATGTCGTGGTGCGTGCATGTATTCATTATGGTGAAAACCGGGGGTATCGTTGATTTTAAGGTGGCAAAGCGAGGATAAATTGTTAAACTAGGTAGTTCGCAGGAACTAGAGGGCCATTCCTATCTCTCCATCGGTTTTGCAACGAACGAATATGACTCATGTATGGACTACATCCGGCAGTTGCGGGTTGCGGGACGGCGGTCGTGGACCCAGGCGGGGACGGGCGGATCAAGCCGGCCGGGCCGTCACCGTGCGTCTTTCGAGTTGACTGGGTGGGAGCCGCTGGAGAGGCGAGAGCTCTTGAGCACGACCCAGAACTTCACCACGACCGGGACGACGTTTAGCCTGGAGCAGGTCGCCGGTCCACCCCCGGCCCAGGTGATGAGCGGTGGGCCGATGGGCAATTTCCTGAGGCTGGCCACCATGCCCACCAGTCCGGTGGTGGGCAACGACAACTCGATCTCGTTTGTGACCAGCGACCCCGGGACCTGGGATGACGCCACCGCGGATTGGGACTTCCGCGTGACCCAGATCTCCGGTGAGAGTGGCGTCGGTATGTCGTTCGCGCTCTTGAACACGGCCAACTACGGGACCAGCGGCAACGCGGCGAGCGTTGAGCCGAGCAAGGGAATCTATGATGGTTCGCTGGCTTTCGGTTTCGACACCACGAATAACATAGTCTACCTCAGCCTGAACTCCGCAGTCATCACGGGAGTAAAGCTGACTACGCTCAACCTGGCAAGCGGCCAATTCATTTCAGCTCAGGCCGTGGTCAACTTCCAGGCGGCCACGGTGTCGCTGGTTCTGACGCCAACGATTTCGGGTTCGGCTGTCACGGTTTTCAATGCGACCTCAGTCCCTGGACTCGTCCCCTATCAGTCACGGGTGAGTCTGGAGGCCCAGAACTCCGCGACCTCATTCGCCAACTTCGACCTGGACAACATCAACGTTGTCTACAGCGGCGCTCGCTTGCCAGGGACGATCTCGTTCAGCTCGAGCACATACGCGGTGCTCGATAACCAGCCAATAGCGCAGATTGAAATTGTGCGTACCGGGGGCACGGCGGGGTCGTTCACGATCGGCTTTGTCTCGGCTGACGGGACCCCAGGAACGGTGTCAATTATGAAGCGGGCTCCGGCGACGTGACCTTTGGCGAAGGTCAGAGCATTCAGATCGTTGACATACCAATCATCAACGATCACCTGGACGACGGGAACAAGACGGTCAATCTCTACATCAAGCAATACTCCCACGTTCAGCGCTCCCATCGCCAGTCCGATCGTGGCCACGTTGACGATCGTCAATACCAATCTGCCAGCTCCGACGGTCTCGCCCAAGGTCCAGCTCGTTTACGCGGCGCATACGCGCATGGTGACGGCATTTCGCTTGCATTTCAGCCAGCCGATGGACTCCACCAGCGCCCAGACCGTGAGCAATTACGAGGTGCTCTTGCCGCCGGCCTACAAGAATGGCCCGGTTCGTGCCGTTCCCTTGTCCCAGGCTGTCCTGGACCCGAGCGGCCTGTTCGTGACCCTGTACCGCGCCAGTCTGGGGCAGCACCTGACGAAGTTTGTGCAGATCGTCGTGCGCGGTCAGCCTCCCACCGGACTGACCGGCACGAACGGGACATTCCTAGCCGGGACGGGCGGAGTGTCGGGAACGGACGCCGTCTTGACCGTGTCCATGTGAAGAAGCGTGCTAGGCCGGCCCGCCGGTGAGCCAGCGGCGGTCGGATCCATCCAGGCGATCGAAGCCGGGGCTTGCCGGGTGGATTGCTTGCTCGCCACAATCGCAAGTCCTGGCAGAAGCCAGGGCATCGGCTCTGGCCGTGCCGGGGACTGAGGTCTTGCTGCGCCGGGGAATGCCCCTTAAGATGATCGCTCCGAAGGTAACTTCGCGTGATCAGCACAGCGATATCCCCGGCGCCCGGCGACGGTTCCGGACAGTGGCCGATCTCTGGCGTCTTGCCGAGTAGCACCGAGCATGATCCCCACACCCTCTGAGCCGAAGTATGCTCCCGGAACTCGACTCCGCGTCACTCAGTACGTGCGGGTCGGTCATCGGCGCTGGCTGACCCAGGTCGAGGGCGTGGTGGAGGGCGAAGGGCGGCGGCCGGTCGGGGGAATCGAGATGGGGGGCAAGGCATCGTACTGCCAGCAAGAGACCCTCAGGCTGCGGCGCGATGGCGGCGAGATCACCGAAATCGCTCTCGACGGGGAGACCAGGATCGAGACCGTGTCCTCCGCCACTGCATGAGTCGCTGTCCACAGCAGAGGGCAGGGTGGCAGCCGGCCACGAGCCCGGCTTCTCACGGAATTTGCCGGCTCAGGCTTATTAAACGAGTTCGGCACCAGGCGTTTGAGGAATCGATTGGCGATGGTTATCAACAATTACATTTTTATCGGGCTGCTGCTGCTGGTGGCGATCACGTTTGCGGTCCTTCCCCTGATCGTGGTCGCGGTCATCGCGCCGCGCAAGCGTTCGCTGGCGAAGTCAGACACGTACGAATGCGGCGTGCGCACCTACGGCGAGACCTGGGTGCGGTTCCGGATCCAGTATTACATTTACGCCCTGATGTTCGTGGTGTTCGACATCGAGACGGTCTTTCTCTATCCCTGGGCCGTCAGCTACGCGGGCCTGGGTGCCTTTGCCCTGATCGAGATGATCGTCTTTCTGGTGATCCTCTCTGTCGGTCTGGCCTACGCCTGGGCCAAGGGGGTCTTGAGGTGGGTTTGACATGGTATCCCCTCGGCGCGGGTCTGCCGTTCTGGGCCCAGCAGCAGCTTGTCGAGCTTGACACGACCACAGTCATTCGCTGGGTGCTCTGGCTACTGGTGGGCTTCTTCGGCATCTTCCCGGGCATCGTTGCCTACATGGTCTGGCTGGAGCGCAAGGTGGCTGCCCGATTCCAGGACCGCATCGGCCCCAACCGGGTGGGACCGCTGGGCCTGCTACAGCCGATCGCTGATGCCATCAAGCTGATCATCAAGGAGGACCTCGTTCCCCGCAGTGCCGACCGCTGGGTCCACCTGGCTGCCCCGGTTCTCGTGCTCGTTTCGGCGTTCCTGGTCATGGCCGTGATTCCCTTCGCGGTCGGGTTGGCCCCGGTCGATCTGCCCTCGGGGTTGGTTTACCTCATCGCGGTCTCGAGCATCAGCCCGCTGGGGATTTTCCTGGCCGGCTGGTCGAGCCGGAACAAGTACTCGCTCCTGGGTGCCATGCGGGCCGTCGCCCAGCTCGTCTCGTACGAGGTGCCCCAGGTTCTCTCGACAGTCCCGATCGTCCTCTGGGCCGGCAGCCTGAGCCTGGTGACGATCTTCAACCGTCAGCTCGACTTCGGCTGGTTCGTCTTGTCGCCTCCAGGGTTCCTGGCGTTCGTGATCCTTCTGATCGCCAACACCGCCGAAGTGAACCGCACGCCCTTCGACTTGCCTGAAGCCGAGTCGGAAATCATCGCCGGCTATCATACCGAGTATTCCAGCATGCGCTTCGGCCTCTTTTTCCTGGCCGAATACTTGAGCGTGTTCGCGGTGAGCTGCCTGGCGACGGCACTCTTCCTGGGCGGAGGAACCCCGATCCCGTTCGTCGGTTTCCCGGCCAGCCTGATCAGCGAGGACTCGACGCTCTCCCTGGTTCTGGCCGACCTGATCATGGTCGGGGTCTTCCTGTTCAAGGTGCTGACCTTCATCTTCGTGATGTTCTGGGTCCGGGCCACCCTGCCGCGAATTCGGGTTGACCGGCTGATGAACTTCGCGTGGAAATACCTCGTGCCCCTGAGCATCATCAACATCCTGATTGCCGGCGTCTGGTACGAGATGGTCATTCGCCCGGGCTACCTGACGTTTTGGAACTGGGTCTGGGGCTTCGCGGTCACGGCCCTGCTGGTGGTCCTTACCGTCTACCTCGTTTTTCTGGTCAATCGCAAGGCGAGGGCACGCGTGGCGTTGGGGTCCGAATGGCCCAGCCTCGGCCAGGTGCGGACTGGTGCCACGATCGGTCAGGCAGCGCGATGACCATGTTCAATCTGGCATTTGGCATCTGCCATCTGGCATTTGGCATCTGCCATCTGTGCTCTCTGGGTTCTGGAATCCTTGACTTTGGAATCTGAACGCCTCGCTGTTCGAGTGGATCGGAGACGCAGCTCGTGGTCCAGTTCCTTTTCTTGGTGATCGCCGCGCTAGGATTGCTGACAGCGCTGGGGACTGTGCTGGCCCGCAACCTGGTTCATGCGGCGCTTTTTCTGGTGGCCTTCTTCTTCACGATCGCCTGCCAGTTCGTGCTGCTGGAGGCCGAGTTCCTGGCGGCGCTTCAGGTGCTGGTTTACATCGGTGCCGTGGCGATCATCTTGATGTTCGGGATCATGCTGACCCGCAACATCCAGGGAGATGACACGACCATCGTCTCGGCTGCCTGGAAGATTCCGGCCCTGGCGGCCGGGCTCTTCGTCTTCGGAATCCTGGTCTTCGGCATCAACAACGCGGTTGCACCGGCCGGTCATAGTCCCTGGTCGGAATCCAACATGCGGCCGTCGATCGCGACAGACGCCGGCTCGAGCAAGGCGACGGCAGTACGGCGCGAGGCCGTCAACAACATGGCCAGGACGGTCGGCAACGAGCTGATGACCCGCTACGTGGTCGGGTTCGAGGTGGCCGGGTTGTTGCTGACGGTCGCCCTGGTGGGGGCGATTGCCCTGGCTCATCGCGAGGAGGCCGAGCCGGACGCGCGCTCGCGTGGCGAACAGCCGGCTCGGCGGGCCTCTGCTTCACCGCAGCCCCAGGCGGCCGGTCCGAGCCTGGTTTCGAGCGGAACGTCCCCACCCCGCTAGCTGATCGCATCGTGATCTTGATCGATGTCCGCGCGCTGCCAGATACCTGGTCTCTTGAATCTTGATTTCGAGTCGAGTGTCCATCAATGGCTTCTGACATCCCTCTGAACTGGTTTCTCTATTTTGCCGCCGCCTCGTTCTCGATCGGGTTGGTGGGCGTGCTCGTCAGACGCAACGCCATTGCCGTGCTGATGGCCATCGAGATCATGCTCAACGCCGCCAACGTCAACCTCGTGGCGTTCTGGCGCTACCGCAATGCTCCGCCCGGGGCCGGTCCCCTGCCCGGGGTCATCCTCGCTCTGTTCGTGATCACCGTGGCGGCGGCCGAGGTGGCCGTCGGCATCGGCATGATCTTGCTCTGCTACAGGCGCTGGCGTGCCGCCGACGTGGACCGGTATGACAGCATGTCGGGCTAAGGAAGGTAATTGCCCCATGGACCCGAACCTCTCGAACGTGGACTTCCGCGATTTCTGGCAGCTGGCTCCGGCGACCGTGCTGTCGGTCTGGGGTCTGGTGGTGCTGCTGGCCGACCTGGCCTTGGCTGGGCGGATGAGCGCACCAGCCCGCCGCCGGGCGATTGGCTGGTTAACGCTCGCGGGCGTGGCGCTGGCATTACTGGCTGCGGCAGGGTTGATCCAGGTACAGCAACTGGCAAAGGCGGAAACCCAGGGTACGCCGGGCTGGCTCAGTCCCTCACTGGCCGAGTACTTCAGCAGGGCGGGGGGAGCGATTTTCCTGGGAACGCTGTCGGCGGACCTGCAAACCGGGGTTTTGAACGTTCTGTTCATCATCATGCTCGGTCTGGTGGTCTGGCAGTCGATGGCCTGGTCGTTCACCGAGGACTGGGGCGAATACTTCGCCCTCGTGACGTGGGCCACGGTTGGCATGATGCTGCTGGCGGCCTCCGAGGAGCTGGTGACGCTCTTCCTCACCCTCGAGACGATGACGATCTGCCTCTATCTGACCACGGCCTTCGAGAAGACGCGGAGGCGGTCGGCGGAGGGAGGACTGAAGTACTTCGTGTATGGGTCGGTCTCCTCGGCGCTTTTTCTCTTCGGGTTAAGCCTGCTCTACGGCTTGACTGGCACGACCCAATTCGAATCGATTCGCGAAGTGCTGGCGTCCACCGGACCCGCGGCCAGGGGGCTCTCGGGTAATGTCACCGGTGCGACGGCCCTCCTACTCATGCTGGTGGGCTTCGGGTTCAAGATTGCCGCCGTGCCGTTCCACCAGTGGGCACCCGACGCGTATGAAGGGGCCCCCGCGCCTGTGACGGCATGGATCGCAACCGGCTCCAAGCTCGCCAGCTTCGTGGCCTTGATGAAGGTTTTCCTGCACGCGCTGCAGCCCTGGTCGCACCCCTCGAACGAGCTCTTGGGGCCTGGCTGGTTGGGAGTGATCGCGATCGTCTCAGCCGTGACCATGACTTACGGCAACTTCGCCGCGCTCGTGCAGCGGAACTTCAAGCGGATGCTGGCGTACTCGTCGATTGCTAATGCCGGCTACATGCTGGTGGGAGTCGCCGCGGCCAGCGTCTCCACCCGAGGGGCCGAAGCGGCCGGCTCGGTGCTCTTTTACCTGGTCGTCTATGCGTTCGCCAACATTGGTGCATTCGCGGTGGCGGCCTGGTTGGTCCGCGACAAGAAGACCGACGACATCGACGATCTCAACGGCCTGGGCATGCAGTCGCCGCTTCTGGCCATCTGCATCCTGGTGCTGATGCTCTCGCTGATCGGGATTCCCCCCTTCGCCGGCTTTTTCGGCAAGCTCTACATGTTCATGGAAGCGATCAACCAGCAACACGCCAAGGCCTGGCCAACTCTGATGGGCCTGGTGGCGCTGGGGCTCATGAACTCGGTCGTCTCAGCGTTCTATTATGTGCGCGTGCTCAAAGCCATGTTCCTCCGCGAGCCCGGCGGGTCCAGGCGGCTGGGCCTCGCGGGCGGGTCGATCGAGATCCCGATCGTGATCGGCACGCTGGTCGCCATCTTCTTCGGCATTTACCCGGGCCGTCTGATGTCGGTCATGCAGGGCGCGGCCGTGTCCATGCTGACCACCACCACCTCCACCTCGGGAGGGTTCGCTTCGATGATCTCGGCTCCCAGCGGAACCGGCTACGCACCGCTGCCTCCTGCCATGGCCTCGGCCCCTGCCTCCCCGAAATCGACACGCCTTGATCCTGAGCAGGCGAAGAAGTACGCGGACAGGATGAAAAAAGCTGAAGCCCAAGCCAAGGCGTTGGCGTCGCCGGGAGCACAGCCCAAGAATGCCCCGCCAGGGGAAGCCAAGGATGCCCTGGCAAAGAAGGCGGAAGCTCAACAGGAGGATCAATGAGCCTTTCAAGTTCGATTCCGCCACGATTTCACCCAGCAGCGAGGTTCAGCGTCAAACGCGAGACGAGACGGCCATGGCGATCATCAACACCTTTCAGAAGTGCCTGGACAGTCCTTACCTGATCGAGGACAAGGACGCACCGGCGCGGATCGGCGAGCTGCTGGCCAAGGCCGGCGACCGGCTCGAAGGCTCGGTGAACATCCAGACCACCGGCCAGGGAGACCCGGCCGACATCGTCTTCCTCAGCTACGAGGCCATGTTCTGTTGCTTGCGGGCCCTGGTTTACGCCAAAGGCTACCGCGAGTACGGCCTCCGCTGTCTGCTTCTTGCCTGTGAGAATCTCTACGTCAAGACCGGCCAGCTCGAAGCCGAGCACGTCCGCAAGTTCGAGCTGGCCCAGCGCCTCAAGCTCTCGCCGCCCGACGCCGTCGCGGCCGCCTCCGCGTTCGTCAAGCGAACGCTCGAATTGCTGGGACAGTGACCACACCGGCCGGTCATGGCCGCGGGCGGGATGAGCGAGCAGCCAGGTCCGAGACAAACTTCGCGTGCTCGGGCGCGGCCAGCCCTTGCCGGACCACATCCAGGACTTTGGCCAAACCACCTTCAACGAGGGCTCTCGCGTCGAGCCAGAGGCCTGGGAACGTCTGGCTGCGATAGTGGCCCTTCTCGTCAGGATCGAGCCGGATGAATTCGCCATCGCTAAGCACGAACCAGTCGACTTTTCGATCCTGCACGCGCCAGACGACATATTCACGGACGCCGCCATGCCGACGAAGCCCGGCTGGCGATGGCATGTAAACAACCCCTTCGATGAGCTCGGCCTTCTTCACCCCAGGCATCGCGTCATAGCGGCGCTCGAACTCAGCACGCGTCAGCCTGTCTCCATTCTCGAGGGGTAAAACCGGCTCGAAGGCATTCCGGTCACGCATTTGATGACTCCGAGCGGATCTCGTCCATCGTGACGGTTCGTCGCTCATCCACCGCCTTGCGCACCAGCAAGCCGGTGAGGGTGGCACTGCGGGCTTCGGCCAGGGTGATTGGCGGGGGGAGCGGCTTCTCGGCCCGGACGGAGGTGAGGAAGTCCAGGAGGGCCAGCCGGGTGTCGTTCTGGGGGCCAGGGTGGATGGCCTGCCTGGGTTTCTGGCGGTCGCGAAATGTGAGCGAGCCGGCGCCAAAGTCGAGGCCACCCGCCTCGCCCAAGACCCGGAGGGTTGAGCCGGTGAAGCCGTCGGCGGCGGGCGCGACCCAGCTCTGGAGCAGCGAGGCCCGGAAGCCGTCGGCCCATTCGAGCTCGACGGCGTAATGGTCGGTCACGTCGCGGCCGGGGTCCTGCTGGGCGAAGAGCCCACGCCGGCCCCACCCGGCCGCCTTGACCGGCAAGTCGCCGTGCAGCCAGTGCAGGACGTCCCAGATATGCACGGCCTGCTCGACCATGAAATCGCCCGACCGGTCGCGCCGGCCCAGCCAGCCGCCGTGGCCGGAAAGTGGGCCATTGCTGCTGGTCCAGGTGGCACGGGCCTCGATCAAGGGACCGAGCTCGCGCCTCTGGATTCGTTCCACGCCTTCGCGGAACCGGGGATTGGAACGCCTCTGAAACCCGACGTGAACGACCAGCGCGGGGCGCCGGGACGCCTCGATACACAACCGGTCGCAGCCTGCCAACGTGAGCGCCAGCGGCTTCTCAGCATACAGATGCTTGCCGGCGCGGAGAGTCTCGCAGCCGATCGATTCGTGGAGATCGCACGGGACGGCCGCGATGACGGCGTCGACGTCCGGGCGCTCCAGCAGGCGCCGCGGGTCCTCGACCGCCTCCGGACGCCATCCCTGGACCTTCTCGACGATGCCCTGGCCGCGCAGCCGGTGCTTCGGTTCCGGGTCGCAGACCCCGACGACCCGCGCGGCCGGCAGGTCGAGCAGGGCGCGCAAGAGCGCCGTGCCTCGATTGCCGATGCCGATCAGGCCCAGCCGCACGGGTGTTGCTTCGGCAGCAGTCAGGTCGGCTTCGGCCAGCGTCCCCTGAGAGAGGGCAAGGCTGGCCGCGGCCGAACAGCCAAGGAACCGACGGCGATTGAGGGCGATGGGTGGCATCGTCGCGACACTCCTCGTGAATGCTCCGACCACCAGCATGCAACGCAAGCCGGGAAGATCAGGCTCATCCCGCTATTGTACCCGGAACAGCCCCCAAGATCGACAGCGACGCCGGCGCCGAATTCCGTTGAGCCGGGCGATAGCCCCGCTCAGAGCGGCTGTGTGGGCAGCCGCGGACCTGTCAAGAATATCAAGCACGGATCATGTCACGGTGGCGCATCCTTGACGCTGCCAAGCGCGGTCTATTAGCATCATCCCGCCAGCCTCGAGCTGGACTTCGGAAAACCCCCTTCACGTGAGCCGGTGGATAAGCATGGCTGATCCAGAAGCAGCGCGATCGATGGAAGGCAAGGTCTGCCTGGTGACCGGGGCCACCGTGGGGATCGGCCTGGTCACCGCCCTCGAGCTGGCGCGGCAAGGCGCCAGGGTGATCGGCGTGGGACGGTCTCCGGAGCGCTGCGCGGAGGCAGCCCGCCAGATCCGCGAGCAGACGGGCACAAGCACCGTCGAATTCCTTGTGGCTGATCTCTCGTCGCAGGCGGAGGTCCGCAGACTGGCCGGCCAGGTGAAGGCCGCCACCGACCGGCTCGACGTCCTGGTCAACAACGCCGGCCTGATCCGCCTCGAGCGGGAGGTGACCGTCGATGGCCTCGAGATGACCTTTGCGCTGAACCACTTGGCCTATTTCCTGCTGACGAACCTTCTGCTTAACACGCTCAAGGCCAGCGCGCCGGCCCGGATCGTCAGTGTCGCCTCCGCGGCTCATCAGGGTTGCAAGATCAACTTTGACGACCTGCAAGGAGAGACGAAGTACAGCCCCTGGCGTGCCTACCAGCAGTCGAAGCTTGCCAATATTCTCTTCACGCGAGAGCTGGCCCGACGGCTCGAAGGCACCGGCGTGACGGCCAATGCGCTGCACCCCGGGTACGTGCGTACGCAGATTTTCCGTGCCGAGGGTTTCCAGGGCTGGCTGCTTCGGCGCGCGGCCGAACTGTTCGCCATCACGCCCGAAGAAGGAGCGCAGACCTCGATCTACCTAGCGACCTCACCCGATGTGGAGGGACAGACCGGGCAGTATTTCGTCAGGCGGAAGCCCGCCTCGTCCTCGCCCGAGTCCCAGGATGAGGCCACGGCCCGCAAACTTTGGGAAGTCAGCGCAAGGTTGACAGGGCTGTCCCCTTCTTGAAAGAAGGAAGCAACCTGCCGGCCACGATCATGCCGGATCGGCTCGGCCGTGACAATCACCGGGCCGCTTGACCGTCCCGCGCGCCCGGCCCTATCATGAGTTTTATCGTCGCACTCGAACCATCTCGACCGGTCACGTCGGTCCGGAGCGGGGTGGCAAAGGACACAAGAAAGGTACCACGACTTCATCGCCATGCGAGTTTCTGTCGAGTTTCAGGATGAGCAGCTCGAGCTCGAGCTCCCCGACGAGATGCTGGTCGGCCTGTGGAAAGGACCGGCGGGAGTTGCCGGGGAAGCGGCGGTCGCGGCCGTGCGTAACGCGCTGGAGAACCCCCTTGATTTTCCTCCCGTCCGGCAGGCCGTCGTGCCGGGCGACCGGGTTGCCATCGCCCTGGACTCATCGCTGGGCGAGATTACGCCTGTACTGAAGGTCGTGGTTGACCTGCTGTACCAGTCCGGAGTCGAGCCCGGCGATGTGACGGTTGTGACCTCGCCGGCCAACCGGGCCAGCCTGTCCGACAAGCTGCCGCGGGGCATTGCGCTTGAGCTCCACGATCCCACGGACCAGCGCCGGCTTGCCTACCTGGCGACCACGAATGAGGGCCGGAGGATCTATCTCAACCGGCACATCACCGACGCCGACGTCGTGATTCCCGTCGGCCGGCTGGGCTACGACCCGATCCTGGGCTATCGCGGCCCCTGGAGCGCGGTTTTCCCCAGCCTGAGCGATCAGGAAACCCGTGCTTCGTATCGACTGGGGATGGCCGGCGACGCCCCGGGACAACTGACTCCTCGGCCCGAACTTGACGAGACATTCGAGGTGAGCTGGCTGCTGGGCACCCAGTTCCACCTGGGGCTGGTGCCGGGACGCTCGGGACTGGCCGAGGCCTTGGGCGGGCTGGCCGAACCGTTACGCGACCTGGCGATTGGAGCCATCGATCGGCTCTGGAGCTTCCGCCCTCCCACGCGGGCTGAGTGCGTGGTCGCGGGAATCGGCAGCCCCGGCGTTCCGACCGGGATCGACGAACTGGTCGAAGGCTTGGTCACGGCATCGCGGCTGGTGACCCATGGAGGCAAGATCGTCGCCCTGTCGCGAACGCAGGGCGTGCTCGGCCCCTCGCTCCGGCGCCTGAGCGACGCCGGTGACCCGAAGAAGGCACCCGCGGCGCTCCGCGGCCACGACGCCGACCCGGACTCCGTCGCCGGCCGGCGGCTGGCCAGGGTCCTCGCCTGGGCCGACGTGTACCTTTACAGCCGCATCGATCGCCAGATGGTCGAAGATCTCTCCATGGTTCCCATCGATCATCTCGACGATGCCCGCCGCTTGCTTGCCCGGTCGAGCTCGTGCCTCCTGGTCAGCCACGCCGACCTGACACGCGGCACTGTCCGCGAGGAGGAATCGCGCTGATGCCACAGCAGATGGAACCGAAAATGCATAAAATGTGTTGCAACGCAAGATGTAGGGTTCGCTGTGCGGACCAGCCGTTCCGTTCCGGTCCGCACGACCTCAAGAACGAGATAAACCGACGCTTATGTTGAAACTCACCGGTTATCGAGCTGCTCAAGAAGCTGCCGCCTGGAGCGACCGGTCTGGTCGCGTCAGGCTGGAGGTTGCCGGGCCGGACCGGGCCAAGTTCTTGCATAACCTGACGACCAACGACGTCAAACGGCTGCCGGTGAATCGGGGCTGCGAGGCCTTCGTCACCAGTCCGCAAGGCAAGGCACTGGCGTACGTGAAAATCCTGGCGTGCGCTGACTCCATCCTGGTGTGCACCGATCCTGGTGGACTGGTGCTGGCCCTGCCGCACTTCCAGAAGTACGGGCTCTTCGATGACATCGTCCTGGAGGATCGCTCCGAAACGACGTTCGAGTTTCACCTGGCCGGCCCCCGCGCCGAGGAGCTCATCCGCATCTCCGGCGGCAAGTTGCCGGCGCCTGGCGAGCTGGCGCACGTGGCGGCGGCTGTGGCGGACTGCCCTCTTCTGATGATCCGAGAATCTCCCACCGGCCGCCCCGGCCTGACCATGATCGGCGCCCGCAGCAGCGCAGCGAAGGTCGCCGGGCTGCTGCGGTTGCATGGACAAGACCTGGGCCTGGCGGAGCTCGATCTCGAGAGTTTCGAGGTCCTGCGGATCGAGGCCGGCACGCCGGTCTTCGGCCGCGACGTCACCGAGAAGAACCTGCCGCAGGAGATCGGCCGCGACGCGCAGGCGATCAACTTCGTGAAGGGCTGCTACCTGGGCCAGGAGACGGTCGCCCGGCTCGACGCTCTGGGCCATGTCAACCAGATTCTCAAAGGGCTCTTGCTCGCACCCCAGGCGAACGCCCCTGCGCCGGGCAGCGTCCTGGAAGCCAATGGCAAACACGTGGGTTTTGTGACCTCATCAGCGATGTCTCCAGGTTGGGATGCCCCGATCGCTCTGGCCATGGTCCGCACCTCGCATGCCCACGCGGGTGCCGCGCTGGTTGTGAAGCAACGCGAGCGCCCCTTGCCCGAGGATGCCGCGGCCACCGTGCGTGATTTGCCCATGCTCCCGCCACCCGTCCGGACGCCGCCGTGACTCTCCCCACTTCGCGGCCCGGATGAATCCGACCGCTGACGAGCCGCGATCTGCTGCGATGGCAAAGGCACTCATTGGCCTGTAGTGTAGCCGCCGCACCCTGCTCCAGAATCGAGCCTCAGCATGCGCCATCCCCGATATATCTGCATCCATGGGCACTTCTACCAGCCCCCCCGCGAGAACCCGTGGCTGGGGGTTGTCGAGGTGCAAGACTCGGCGGCCCCGTTTCACGACTGGAACGAGCGGATCACCCACGAGTGCTACGCTCCCAACACCCGGGCCAGACTGCTCGACGGCCAGGGGCGAATCATCAACCTCCTGAACAACTACGCCTGGATCAGCTTCAACTTCGGCCCCACGCTCTTGCAGTGGATGGCCGACACCGCCCCGGAGGCTCTGCCGGGCATTGTCGAGGCCGACCGGCTGAGCCAGGAGCGGCGGCGGGGGCATGGCAATGCGCTCGCCCAGGTCTACAACCACATGATCTTGCCCCTGGCCAGCCCCAGGGACAAGCAGACCCAGGTGCTCTGGGGCATCGCCGATTTCCGACATCGCTTCGGCCGTGAACCCGAGGGAATGTGGCTGGCCGAGACGGCCGTCGACATGGAGTCGCTGGAAGTCCTGGCCGAGGCCAGCATTCACTTCACGATCCTGGCGCCCTCGCAAGCTCGGCGGTGGCGCAAGCTCGGCGAGAAGAACTGGGTCGAGATCTCCGGCGGCATTGATCCCTCGCGGGCCTACCTCTGCCGCCTTCCCTCGGGACGCTCGATCGTCCTGTTCTTCTACGACGGCATCGTCTCTCAACAGGTCGCCTTCGAGCGGCTGCTCGATCACGGCGACCGCTTCCTGGAGCGGCTCTTCCACGGGTTCGACGCCCGCCGCGAACATCCCCAGCTCATGCACATCGCTACTGACGGCGAATCGTACGGGCACCATCACGCCCACGGCGACATGGCCCTGGCTCACGTGCTGCATCGCCTGTCGAAGGACCCCGACGTGCGGCTGACCAACTACGGCGAGTTCCTCGAGCTGCACCCCCCCGAATGGGAAGTGGAGATCCACGAGAAGAGCTCGTGGAGCTGCGTCCACGGGGTCGAACGCTGGCGCGCCGACTGCGGCTGCAAGATGCGCGGCGACTGGCACCAGAAGTGGCGCGCGCCTCTGCGTGAGGCGCTCGACGCCCTCAAGGACCAGCTCGACCACCTGTTCAGCACCCGGGGACGGGAGTGCTTTCCCAATCCCTGGGCCGCGCGTGACGCCTTCATCGAGGTGATCCTCAACCGGGAGTCTTCCGGGGCCGTCCAGGACTTCGTCAAGAAGCACGGCCATGCCGACCTGGACGACGTCCAGACCACCGATGCCCTGCGGCTTTTGGAGATGCAGCAGGACGCCATGCTCATGTTCACATCATGTGGCTGGTTCTTCGACGAGATCAGCGGTCTGGAGACCGTCCAGTGCCTGCTCTATGCCGCGCGCGCCATGGCACTCGCCCGCACGTTCCATCGCGATTTCGAGCCGGCGTTCGTCGAGGCGCTGGCCGCCGCGCCGAGCAATCTCCCGAGGTTCGGCAACGGGTCCGGGGTCTGGAACCAGATCATCCGGCCCGCGGTCGTCGATCTCGACCGGGTCCTGGCTCATCACGCCATCAGCCTGATCTACGGGTCTCCCGACGACGAGAATGGCGGCCGCGTTTACTCCTACGACATGGAGATCCTCGACCAGGAGATTCGCTCGCGGGGCCGCGGTCACCTGGCTGTCGGCCGGCTGCGGGCCCGGTCGCGCCGCACCTGGAACGAGGCCGAAACGTACTTCGTGGTCGTCCACTTCGGCGGGCTCGACTTCCATGCCGTGCTCGGCCAGGACATGGAGCTGGACGAGTATCAGGCGTTCAAGCTGCGGCTGATGGCCACGTATCGCGCGGGGTCGCTCGCCGACGTAATGAGCCTGCTGAGCAGCGAGTTTCCCGGCAAGGCTCACCGCCTGGACGACCTCTTCCGGGACGAGCAGCGGCGGGTCATCGGCATCGTCCTGGCCGACCGCTTCGAGGATTACCAGCGGTCGTTCGAGCACCTGGCCAACCAGGACGAGGAGGTGCTCAACCGTCTGGGCCAGTTGAACTATCCGATCCCGAAACCGCTGCGCGCCGCGGCCTCAGCGTACATCGATCATCACCTGGAAGAGCAGATCGCCCGCCTGGAACGCGGCGAGGAGACCACTCTCGCCGGCATCGAGCACCTGCACGAGCGCGGCAAGGCCTGGGGCTATCTGCCCGAGACCACCATCCTCGAGAAGATCGTTGCCGAAGCCATGAAGCGCACCCTCGATCGAATCGAACCCGAAGCCGACCTGGCCGCGATCACCGCCCGGGTCGGACTTCTGCTCGACACTTGTGCTCTTCTGGGCGTCAAGCCCGACCTCTGGCAAGTCCAGAACCAGTTCCTGGGCGCCTTCCTCGAACTCTCGCTCACCGCCGCCATGAACGCCCCCCTGCGCGAGACCTTCGCCACGCTCGCAACCCGCCTGAACGTCAGCCCGAGCCTGCTGGGGTGGAGACCGTGAGAAACTGGTCATTTGGGATTTTGGATTGTTGCGACGAAGGGTTTTCCGCGAATGCACGCAAGGCGGCAAGCTCGGCCCCGCTCTCCCATTCCCGAGAGCCTACACACAAGGGTATCGACCAGGGCGGAAACGGGGCGCCGGGTTGCCCAGGGGATGGGATGTGTCGAGACCAGCCTGAGTCGCTCAGGTTCTTTTCCGATCGATTGTCCAGTGACCATTCTCAACCCGGTGCCACGAACACGATGGTCACGGCCAGCGAGATCGCGGCGAAGATCGAGGACGCGATCAAGGTCGACCCGGCCTCTTCGCTCCTGACGCCGTAGCCAACGCCGAAGACCACGCCGAAAAAGCCGGCAGGGATGGCAATCAACAGAATGGCCTGGCCGGCGATGGGCTCCGGGACGTCCACCAGGCGAACGATCCCCCAGGCCAGCAACGGCTGCAGCACGTTCTTCAGCAGCACTCCAGTGATCACATCAAGATTAATACGCAGGCGTTGCGCGGACAAGATCACGCCTGTAAGGAACAGCGCGGCACCGGCAGTGGCTTGGCCGATCAGATTGAGCATGCGCCCCACCACGTCGGGCATAGGAACGTTGCTAAGCGCCGCGATCACACCCAGCATCGGTGCCCAAAAGATCGGGCGCCGCAGGGATTTGACCGTCGCTTTGAAAAAGCGCCGCACGGGCGATTCCGACGCATCCTTTACTGAGGCGTTTTCGAGAAGGACCAGCGTCAGCGGTGTCACGGTGACCGCCCCAACGGCGATTGCCACCGCAACGCTGAGCGCGCTTTTGCGGCCCGAAGACGCTCCCCAACAACGGTAGGCCGACGGAGGCGTAGTTGGGCAGGGCCACCGTCAGCGTCTGCACCGCGGCCTTCCCCGGCTCCATGTGGAACACCCTGTACTGCAGGAGGAGTTCCACCACGAAGATAATGAGCATGGCGAGGGTCAGGACCAGCATCAGCTTACCGTTCTCGATGATCACCCGCTGCGGCGTCCGCGAGATGGCCGTGAAGAGAGCCGCCGGCAGGGCGAATGTCATGACCAGGACATTGAGATTCGCCACGTTTATGTTGTCGACCAAACGCCGCCGGCCGGCGAAGTAGCCGAGAAACATGACGAAGAACACCGGCGCAAGCGCGTTGAGAATCATCGTTTCCATCGGGATAGGCACTCGATTGACGCGAGGGGAACTTGTCCAGGAGGTCCGATCCTCTTCTCCAATTGCGAACGCTGATCAGCGACAATTAGAATTCCCGCCCAGCGACAATTAGAATTGGCTCTTCCGGTGTTCCGGGCGGCTGTTCTCGAAGATTCATCGTAAGTCACTTGATCTCAGTGGCTTGCGTCCGGTAAACAGAATGGCCAGCCTTCCGCCATAAGTCATTGTTGAGAAGCAACTTACGGCGAACCACACAACACCAACCGCCCGGAACACCGGAAGAGCCTTTCCCTAGCCTCACTGAGATACGGTTACTCGGCGCCGGCCTCATCGGCCAAGCATTTGGCGTGATCGACCAAGGCCTCGGATTGCTTTTCGACAAAGACCGTGAAATCGAACCGTCGGATCTTTCGGTTCGAAATGAAGCGAGGCGCTTTGGTCAGGCCGAAGCGCCTCGGATGGTCGAACAGGGGCTATGCCAGTCGCGAGTTCAACGTCGTCCAGCGCCGACGAGTTGTGTGACCTTGACCTTGGATTCTTCCCGGGCTGCGTCCTCTTTGAGGCCGTCCTCGGGGATGTTGGCGATCTGGACGAATGTCAAGAGGCCGGGAACAAGGCCGGGTTGCTCCAGGACCAGGAGGCCGTAGGGGGAACTCTGGTTGGAGCGAGGCGGGCGATCAGTGTCGGTTCGTGTCAAGCGGCCGCGGACGACCGAGCCTGAACAGGTGATCTGCACCAGCGGGTGATCGGTTCCCTGACGGTGACGGATCTCGGAGAGAGTCGTTTTGCACTGTTCAAATGTCATCGTTCTACCTTCCTGGCTTGCGACGAACCGAGGATCGAGACCGTCTCGTACATGTCCCGAAGTGCTCACCGTGCGGCGGTCGGGCCATCTAGCCCAACTGGAGGAGAGGTCGCACGGCCTGGTTCGTGACAGCGGGCCTATTGTTGAGATCGGATCAGATGGGTCAAGATCGACAACCTCGACTCACACATGATCCGCGTTGACCCCGCGGCGGTTTTATGACAAAACTCGGTCGCGCCGGGCGTCGATACAATAATAGTACGACCGTGTCGCCGCACTTTCTATTGAGGCCGAAAATCGTCATTCCTCAGGACGAGGAGCCGGAATGGGCATGGAATCGCCCCAATCGCAGACGGTTCGCGCCGGTCAGATTCCCCACCGCTGGACGCGCGTCGATGACCCCGGTGCCGAGTTCGTCGTCGCGGCGTATGAGACGGTGATTGCCGGTGGCGGTCCCGCGGGACTCACCGGCGCCTATGAGCTCACGCGGCACGGCCGAACGTGCGTGGTGCTCGAGGCCGATGCCCGGCTGGTCGGCGGCATCAGCCGGACCGATGAGTACAAGGGGTACCGGTTCGATATCGGCGGCCACCGGTTCTTCTCCAAGAACAGCGAGGTCAACGCCCTCTGGCGCGAAATCCTGGGCGGCGAGCTCATCACCCGCTCGCGGCTGAGCCGGATCTACTACGGCCGCAAGTTCTTCTATTACCCGCTCAAGCCGGTGGACGCGCTCTGGAAGCTCGGTCCGTGGCGTTCGACCCGGATCCTGCTCAGTTACATCAAGGCGCGACTGAGTCCGATCCGGCCTGAGCGAACCTTCGAGGCATGGGTCGTCAATCGGTTCGGCCGGGTACTGTTCGAGATCTTCTTCAAATCCTACACGGAGAAGCTGTGGGGCATGTCCACCAGCGAGATCTCGGCCGATTGGGCGGCCCAGAGGATCAAGGGCTTGAGCCTCGTCGCGGCGGTGGTGAACGGACTGTTTGGGGGGCTCAAGTCGCGCAAGGGCGAGGTGATCAAGACCCTGATCGACGAGTTTCAGTATCCGCGGCTCGGTCCCGGCCAGATGTGGGAAGCGGTGCGCGACCGCATCCGCGGGCAAGGCGGGGCGGTGCACCTCGACCGCAAGGTCGTGCGGATCGAACACGACGGGTCGGCCGTCACGGCCTTCATCGCCGCGGATTCCCAGGGGCGGATGACGCGTTATCTTGGTTCTCACTTCCTCTCGACCATGCCGGTTCGCGACCTGATTCGCGCCCTGGACCCGCCCGCTCCGGCAGAGGTCAGCGCGGCGGCCGGGGCACTCAGGTATCGCGACTTCCTCACGGTCGTTCTGATCATCGATCGACCCGAGACCTTTCCGGACACGTGGATCTACATCCACGAGCCCGATGTCAGGGTGGGTCGCATCCAGAACTTCAAGAACTGGTCGCCCGAGCTTGTGCCCGATGCCTCTCGATCGAGCCTGGGCCTGGAGTATTTCTGCTTCGAGGGAGACGACCTCTGGAACCGGACCGATGCCGATCTTCTCGAACTCGGCCGGCGCGAGATCGATGCCATCGGCCTGGTTGCCGCCTCTGACGTTGTCGATGGGTGCGTCGTCCGCATGCCCAAGGCTTATCCAGTCTACGACGACGAGTACCAGGGCCATCTCGCCGTGATCCGCCGTTGGCTGGCCAACCTGTCCAATCTGGAGCTGGCAGGACGCAACGGCATGCACAAGTACAACAACCAGGATCACTCAATGATGACCGCACTGCTGGCCGCGCGGAACATTCTCGGCCTGGGCCGGTACGACACCTGGAAGGTGAACACCGACGCCGGGTACCATGAAGAAGGTGGCGAGGCCGACAACCAGAACGCGGGGCGCATCGTCCCGCGCAGGGTGAGCGCCGCTTGAAGTCGGGTAGGTTCGCTCGGTTTTCCGGCTCGCCGCATTAGAACTTCTTCAGGGCTGTCGGCTCGTCGGGGAAGATCTCAAACAACCGATCGAACTGACTGACCTTGAACGCGTCCATGACCGGTGGACGCAGGCAGTAGAGCCCGACCTTCCCTTTGACATCCTGCATCTTGCGGTGCAGTCTTACCAATTGGGCCAGCATCGCACTGGACACGTAACCGGCGTTGTAGAGGTTGAGCAGGACCTTCTTGTACTTCTTGGCCTCGATCACGCCGAACAGCTCCTTGGCAAGGCCTTCGACCTTGTCTCCCTCGATCATCGATGCCGTCTCGAGAAACGCGATCACGGCGACGCCGTCGACCTCCTTGACAATCAGGAACAGAAAGGCGGGCTTGCCTGCGAGCATGACAGAGACTCCGTCAGAAGGACTGATCCCTCGGCACTTTGCGTCGATATTGGGGTTCCGAAAACGTTAAAATCGACCGGCGCTGTCCGCCGAAGATGAACGAAGATTCATTCTCATTGATAACATAGGGAAAAATCGCTGTGGTGGCTACAGTGGACCTTTTGCAAGGCGAAGCAGTTTGCGGCTCTTGGATAGGCTCGCCGCCAGCGCGGTTGTCCTGTCGAGACGAATTAGCCTTGCTAGCGATTTGACCAGACCCGCACAATGTAGCTAGAAGGAATTGAACCGACGCACTTCCTGAGCGGATGATGGGCGAGCGCTCAGGGCGGATGGCACTCGCACTACT
>JAFAHT010000533.1 GCA_019237095.1 Planctomycetaceae bacterium | reverse complement strand
CATCGCTCGAATTCGGAGCAGACGATCCCCGGATTTCCACCCAATTATTGGGGGGACCAGGATTCGGTGAAGAGACAGATGGAAGCGAGACGATCACGTACGTCTACCAACCGGCTGGCGCTATTCCCGAGCCCTCCTCGCTGGTGCTCTCGGCAACCGCCGCGCTGTTGCTGACCGGGGTGGGATACATCGCGCGGAAACGGGCAAGCAGGTCAAAGACGGGCTGAGCGAGGCATTTCGTCTTGATCGGTCGCCTGGCCAGTTCCGGGGACATCAGACCTGTTTCTGGCTCCTGATCTCCAGTACAATCATCGCGAGCTCATGGCCGACCCGGAGACTCCCCAGACGCTCTGGCCCCCTGAGCCCCCGCGTGGAGCAGGGCAACATGTCGAGATCGCCGTTCGGAACCCCGGTCACCGCGGCCGTATGAGTTGACTGGCGACCCATTTCGCCTGATCGGGGCGGAATGGAGGGATGACGGGATCTTCGCCGTAGTCAACTTCCCGTCGATACGGGCCCGCGTCGTAAGCGCGATCAAACACCGCCTGAAGGTCGACTGTCACGTCAGGATCACCGGGTAGGAGCGGAATCGCCAGCGGAGGCAAACGTAGTCTCATGCAAAGGGGGTAGACCAGAAACGCCGTGGGCCGGTCGAATCGACGAACGGACACGTGGTAATCGAATGGGCCCGCCTTGGCCTCGATGAGCTCTCTTGGTACTGCCGTGGTGTGAGTTCCTCCGCGCAGGAGGTCGATTTCGACGAGGTGAACTGGGCCGCCGAGGATTTCTTTCTGTTTTGTTAGATACTGTTCGCGACCGGGATTCCCCGGCGACTTGTTGGACAGACTCAGGATTTCGATCGAGGCGACGAGTCGGACTTCCTTCCCCTTTCTTCGGCGTATCTCGAGGTACGACTCTTCGAACGGACCGTGCTCGACCGACTCGACCATCACGACCACGGGTTCGGCGGTCTGGTGCGCTGCCACTGCCACGCCTCCGCGGCCTCGCTTCTTGGACTTCTTTCGTGCACTGACGACTTCCACATCCGGCTCCACGTAGCGCCGCGAATACTCCATCCAGATCCGCTGGCTGGATTGAGCATAATAGAATTCTGGAAGCAGGTTTTGCAGTGATTCTTTCAAGCAGAAGATCAAGCCATCATGGAGATCCGGAAACCAGTCCGGGCTTTCGAGGTATGGGTCCATTCCGGGGAACGGCGATGGCATCGGAATGCTCCAAGGAGCCACGGCATCAATCGTACCCCATTCTCGCAAGATCCTACGGAGGGGTCAATTTTGTCCCCGAAAGCGCGGTCCGCCACCTGACGAGCAGGATCTGCCGCTCCCGTTCACCTTTCCCGGATTCTTCACGCCCAACGGGCCAGTTGCGCTCACAGGAGGAGGCCGAGGGGGACATTGTGAATAGTGAAAGTGTTCCAAGCGAAACGGGCAATTTATCTGTGTCTTCCTGTTCCTCCCATTCTATGATGGCAGTTCACTATGTCCCCTGAGGCCCCCTGAAATGGGGAAGACGAGAAGACGAACGGCTTGACAGTTACTCTTGCAGAAAATCCGAAGGAAAGGTAAGACACGTCGCTCTGGGTCCACGCACGTGCGGCCTCCTTGCCGGTTCGGGAGGTTGTTTTGCCAAGCACGTCCTTTGCCAAGATTGCGCGGAAACCACGACGTTATTTAGGAAACGGACCACTAAGCGGTTGCTGAAGCGGACCCTGCTTCGTGGGTCCTTTGGGCTTGGTCGGTAGGCGGTGGTGAGGCAAGGAAGCATGATCTCCATCATAATCCCGGCTTACAATGAGGAATTGGTCTTGGGCCGCGCGCTGGGCGCGTTGGACGACGCGGCGCGGGCGTCAGGGCAACCGTTCGAGGTCGTGGTCGTGGACGACGCCTCCACGGACCGCACCGCCGATGTCGCGCGGGAGCACGGCGCCCGGGTTGTGTCCGTGAATCACCGACAGATCGCCGCCACGCGTAACGCCGGGGCGAGAGAATCCGTCGGCGAGATGCTGATCTTCGTCGACGCCGATACGGTGGTCTCCGGGTCTGCGGTCCGTGCGGCGGTCGAGGCAATGCGTGCGGGCGCCGTGGGCGGTGGGTGTGCCTATCGCTACGACGGTAGCGTCCCCCTCTACGGCCGCCTCCTGGAATCTCTGGCGGTACACCTCTTTCGCGCCTTGGGCCTGGCGAACGGCTGCTTCCTCTTCTGCACCCGCGAGGCATTCCACTCGGCGGGAGGCTTCGACGAGGATTTGTTCTGTACGGAGGAGGTCGCGATGAGTCGAGCTCTCCACCGGCGAGGGAGGTTCGTTGTACTCCGCGAATCCGTGGCGACATCGGGGCGAAAGTTGCGGGCGCACTCGTCCCGTGAAGTCTTGGGCCTGCTGGCCCGACTGGCCCTCAACTGGCCGAAATCCCTACGGCAGCGGAGGGGCCTGGAGCTTTGGTACGGGGAGCGGCGATCAGACCCGGAGTCGACCGCCTAACCTCACGCTGCAGCGGTGGACCCCGGGGAGGACGAGGGGGACATGGTGAATTGTGAAAGCGTTCCAGGCGAAACGGGCAGTTTATCTGTGTCTTCCTATTCCTCCCATTCTAGCGCGGTTCACTTTCGCGCTGCACACAGGAAGATGGCCTTGTCGGAGGCGGCCAGCCCTTGCCTGCGCTGGCGCTTCAGGCTTGTGAAGGCCGGGCGGCTCCAAGCCTGAAGCGCTAGCTAAGGCCATCGGCGAACCGCCCCGACGCCCGGACAACCCGTCTGCAAACCGCGCTATGATGGCAATTCACTATGTCCCCCTGAGGAGCCCCCCGGGTACGTGGCAGCGACCGTGACCACCGTAATGGATCAGGCTGGGTGAGTGGTGGCGACGAAACCGTGGAAGACCCCATTGGCGTCCGAGTAGAAACCCGTGATCTCGCCCGAGTTGGTGATCCCGGTGATCTGTGTAATCTCCGACGTACCAGTCGGTGAAAGAGGATTCGTGAAGAACGCCGCGTTTGGGTCATCCAGGAAAGTGTACTTCCCGGTGTTGGTGTTGTAGAAGAAGCCGTGCTGACTCAAGGTGGAGTCGCCGAAGTAGCCGACCGCGATGCCGTGGTCGTTGATCCCAAGGATCTGGGAGAACACAAACGTGGCACCGGGTTCCCCCGGGATGACTGGGATGGTCGGGTCCGCGACTGCAGTGCCGGTGAGGATGCCGTTCTTCGCGGCCCTATCACTCGCAGTGAAACCGTGGACCTGGCCGTCGTTGCCGAGATAGAATCCCACCACCAGGCCGTGGTTGTTGATTCCCTGGGCGTTGATGACGTCCGACGTAACTCCCGTAGGCTGGTTGATCGTGATTAAAGACTTGCCGCCATGAAGCAGGATGAACCCCGGTGTCGCGGTCGATGTGACGTACTGACCGACGATGTTCACCCGGTCGTTGATCCCGAAGGCCGTTGCGGACGACCCGCCGTCGGGGATGAAGGTCTTCAGCACGCCGTGACGGTTGAGGGAGAACGCGCTCCCTTGCGCAGCGGTGGTGCCCACGACGGTGCCGGCGGAGTTGATCCCGAAGGCCATTGCGGTCGTCGATCCGAAGATGTTGAGGAGCCTGGCCTTCGTGGTCTTCAGGGGATTGGCGGTGAAGTTAGTCAAGGTCCCATCGTTTGCAGTGGTAAACCCAACGGCGGTGCCCGAGTTCGCAATGCCGTTCATCGTGGTCCCGGCCATCGCGATGTTGCCCGCGTTCGGTCCGTCGAAATTGGTAAATCGATAGCCGCCGACTTTATTGATGATCGTGATGTTCGCGTGGCTGGCCAGGTGCAGCGGCGCGGCATTGAGCAGGGCTCGTTCTTCCAATGCGTCCAGGGAGGGACGGACGTCACGGCGGCGCGGCGAACGAACTTTCTCGAACATGGAACATCTCCTGGGGAGAGGATCCGGGCGCACCACGATCGCGGCTCAAGAGCACTTCCCCCCACGAGGGGGGCGGACCGTGGTAAGATGGGAAGTTCTGGAAAGCATTATGCGCGATGGATGTGCGAAATAAAAAATCAAGAACCGCGTCTTTTCGGGTATTTTGCAAAGTTGCCGTCGCCAGCGTTAAGATCGGTGAAATCGCTCCATTTTCCATCTGAGAGGCCCCTGTCGCGGCGGGCCGGACGAGGCTAGATCGCTAACCGCAACCGATAGCCAGGTAGACTGGCTCTCGCAGCGCAACCGGATCATCTCCGGCCTTTGTCTGGGCGTCGTGGTCGTAGTGGCCGCGCCGCGGAGCGGGTCGCTGTCCACCGCGCACCACGCCATGGACGCCATGGAGCAGAACCGGGAGGTCTTCGCCGTGCTCGGCCCGGTGGACAGCCTGGCCAGCCGCGGCTGCCACCGCCTGATCCGTGACGGCGCCCGCCTGGTCGAGACCGTTGACGACATCCTCGAGGAACTCGGCCCGCTGGTTCGCGAGGTGCACACCGCCCCGGACGAGACTCCCGTCCGCCACCCGGCCGAGCTTTGCCTCAGTGACCAGGAGCGATCCTTGCTCGGCCAACTCGACAACCATCCCGTCGGCGTCGACGAGCTGATCACCCGCACCAGCCTGA
>JAFAHT010000530.1 GCA_019237095.1 Planctomycetaceae bacterium | reverse complement strand
AAGGGGCCACCCGCAGTCCATTGTTGTCAGAAAAGTGGGCGGTCCCTTCCGCCTATCTGGCGCGAAAAAGTGACACTCCTCACCGATCTCCACCGCGAGCTTTCAGCACACTTCGACCGATGGCTATTGCATGAGTTTACACCGAATACCAACCCGAAGCGTCAGCGAGGGTCCCTCTTCCTTACCGCAACGGAATTGCTGCATCCCTCGCTGACGCTTCGGGTTAGTATGCCCGATACCCTTCGACCTGGTGGAGATCAGCGAGGAGTCTCGAAAAAGTTCTGGAGATCGGGGTGAAAACGAAATCCTGGCGCATTCTAGCAAGTAGGGTGCATCGCAAAGACGCACCTAGCAAGTAGGGAAGCTGCGCGGTGCGTCTATCGGCTACCCGCTACCGGCTGATCTCTTTCCGTGCTCTCCGTGTGACAAATGAGGATGCGATGGATGACGGTGCGCACGCGACAGGCCAACCGGGACAGGTCGATGGCGTCGGGTAGTTCCTCCCTGACCACGTGACGACGCCCCAAAAAGCGCCAAACAAAGCCAATTTGAAATCGAAGCAAGGCATGGAACCGAAGGAACTTAAGTCAGAAATGGCCGGGGCGGAGGGGCGGAAACAAAGCCAATTTTCCAAGGGGGAGACGACCAGAAAGCCGAGGTCACGCGATGGCCGACCGGCTCGGCATAGCGGTCGGCGGCCGGTGGCCAGTGAAGCCCAAGGCAGCGAGCTCCTTCGTGCGGCCGGGGTTCCTCCACTCCGTCGTTCGGACGACCTTGATTCTCCCGGTGACGATTCCCTCGTAAGCCGGCAGGAGGTGGACCGGCCCGCCCAGGTGGAGGACAGCCGAGCGATTCACGGCTGTTGGGACGGAACGACAATCTGCTCGACTTGCCAGTCCTGGAGATCCACGGTCGCTCCCCGGCCCAGGAAGCGGACGACAGCCACGAACTGATCGTGTTTCCCGCGCCGGATTACCGTTCCCTCGATCCCGGTCAGGGGCCCGGTCGTGATCCTGACCCTGGAACCCACGGGAGCGGCCGGTTCTGGCTGTACCGGCAGGCCCGAGCTGAGCATCTTCTGAATTTGCCGCAGGTCGCGCTCCAGTGATTCTTGATCGCTGACCTCCAGCACGGCGACCAGGCGGTTGCCCTGGAGGGCGCTCAGCCGGTCGTAGTGATCGCCGAGGAGAAACAGATAGCTTGGAAACAGCGGGATCACGGAGCGGATCTTCCGACCTTGAGGCGTGCGATCTTCTTTGAGAACCTGAGGCAGGAAGAACGCGACTCCGAGTTTCCGAAGCTCACGCGCGATTGCCTTCTCCTGGCGTGGCCTGGCATGCAAGCACCACCAGACGGCCTCGGCGCTGGTCCGTGGGACGGCTGTCGGATCGTCCCAGAGGTCGGGTGGAAAGAAGTCGGGCTCGGCGGGCAGAATTGGCATGAGTCGCTCTGTCACATCGGACGAGAATTCACGGCACTACGCTCACCCGGTATTGGAACCGATTGTGGAGCATTCTAGAAGATGCTCCCAGTTTTTCCAATGCGTCGAGCAGAGCGTGAAGCTCGAACGATTGCAAGATTGAAGGATGGGTCACGACTTGGATGCGGCTGTGAAGGGAATCCTGAATCTCGATAAGCCCACCGGGATCACCTCGAGGGCCGTTGTCGATCGTGTGGCGCGGCTGCTTCCCCGGATCAAGGTCGGTCACGCGGGAACCCTGGATCCGCTCGCCTCCGGGGTTCTGATCATCTGTGTGGGCTCTGCCACAAGGTTGATCGAAGCGGTCCAACGTATGACCAAGGTTTACCGGACGGTCATTCGCCTGGGCGCCCGAAGCGACACCCTCGACGCCGAGGGCCGGGTGACGGTGGTGGAGAACCCCAGCGTCCCCAGCGAGCTGGAGGTCCGGCAGGCTGTCGCCGGCCAGGTTGGCGAGATACTTCAACGTCCTCCGGAATACTCGGCGCTCAAGATCAAGGGCCAGCGCGCTTATGATCTGGCGCGTGCCGGCCGGGCGGTCGATCTCCAGCCCAGGCTCGTGCGGATCGACCGGGCCGACCTGGTGAGCTACCGCTGGCCTCACCTGGAGCTGGAGATCGCGTGTGGCGGAGGAACCTACATCCGATCCATCGCACGCGACCTGGGCGAGGCGCTCGCTTGCGGGGGCCTGGTTGCAGCCCTGGTCCGGACCCGCATCGGTCCATTCGCCCTCGACAGTTCGGCCGATCCCACGACCTTGACGAGCCGTTCGCTTGCCGCCAATCTTCGCCCCGCTGTTGATGCGGTCCCCGATCTTCCCACGATCACCCTGAACGAGAGCCAGGCCCGGGCGATTGCCCAGGGTCGTGTGGTCGATGCGGCGAACCTCGCGCTGGATTCCTTGCCGCCTGGAGAGATTGCCTTGCTCGACGCTGACGGGCGGCTGATCGCCATCGGCCAGGGTGACAGGAGCCATCGTACGATACATCCACGTAAAGTGCTGATGTAATGAAGTCAAAGAATGCAGGTCGTCCGGAATTCGCCAGCCTGGTCAAAGTTCCTCGCCGGTTCCGTGCGGGTATGTGCGAACCTGCCAGACCGCCTGCGTGTCGATGGGATGAATTCCCGGCCCGGGCCGATGGTCGCAGCGAGCCCAGGTTCGTCGTTGACGTTGGTCCGGGATCGACCTAGAATCACAGCGTGCCGGGCGATTCATGGATGCTTGACTTTCCCCGAGACTGAAACGAGGTTTGACCCCCCCTTGATCGATCTAAAACGCACCGAGCGTTTGGGACGTCCTGAACGCACCATCCTTGTCGGGGTTATCCTTCCCGATCACGACACGACCCAGGATGACCCCCTTGACGAGATTCGCGGGCTGGCCAAGACGGCCGGCCTACATGTCATCACCACCATGCTGCAAAAACGGCAGCAAGTCGACATCGCCACCTATATTGGCTCGGGCAAGGTCGAGGAGCTCAAGGAACTGGTCCAGGCTCACGAGGCCGACGTCGTCGTCTTCGATAACGACCTGGGACCGGCCCAAACGCGAAACCTCGAGAGGGCCATCGAGGCCAAGGTGGTTGATCGGACCGAGGTCATTCTTGACATCTTCGCCACCCATGCCCGGACGCACGAGGCTCATCTCCAGGTCGAGCTCGCCCAGCTCGAGTACGCGATGCCCCGGTTGAAACGGATGTGGACTCACCTGTCGCGTTACAAGGGCGGCATCGGCGTGCGAGGCCCGGGCGAGAAACAGCTCGAGGAAGATCGCCGGCTGGTCGCTCAGCGGATCCAGGAGCTCAAGGGAAAGCTCGCCAAGATCCAGGCGCGTAAGGAACGTGAGGTGGCCGGCCGGGCGGATATCCCGACCGTCTCCCTGGTTGGCTACACCAATGCCGGCAAGAGCACCCTCATGAACTCCCTGACCGACGCGGGGGTTCTGGTCGAGGATCGGCTTTTCGCCACGCTCGACACCCGCACGCGCAAATGGCGGTTCCAGGGCGGTGGCCAGGCCCTGCTCTCGGACACGGTCGGCTTCATCCGCAACCTGCCCCACACCCTGGTGGCATCGTTCAAGGCAACTCTCGAGGAAGCCCGACAGGCCGATCTGCTGCTCCATGTCGTCGATGCCTCGAGCCCTGAGGCCGAAAGCCAGGTGAAGGCCGTCACCGAGGTTCTCGCCGAGCTCGGGCTGGAAAACCATCCCACGCTGCTGGTGCTGAACAAGGCCGACCGGGTCCCCGATCGCTCGTTCCTCGATGTCCTCAAGGCCCACCATCGCGATTCGGTGACCATCAGCGCGGCGCGGGGCGAGGGCCTTGAACACCTGGAACAGGCCGTCCGCGAGGCCCTGCTCGAACGTGCCCTCGACGCCGAGGTCGAAACGGGCGTGTCCAACGG
>JAFAHT010000508.1 GCA_019237095.1 Planctomycetaceae bacterium | reverse complement strand
AACCTCCTCAGCGACCCGCCCTTCTCGAGGCTCGACCTGGTCACGTGCCGCAACGTGCTGATCTACCTCGAGCCGGACGTGCAGGAGTCGGTCATCGCGCTGTTCCACTTCGCGCTGCGCCCGGGAGGTTACCTGTTCCTAGGGAGTTCGGAGACGATCGGTCCGCCGCAGGACGACGCGTTCGAGACCGTCTCGAAGAAGTGGCGGGTCTATCGGCCGATCGGGCCGAGGCGGCTCGACAAGCTCGAATTCTCGATGATCCACCGCGGGTCGCACGCCGTGCCGGTGCGCTTGCCCCAAGTCGCCAGGGGCACCCTGCCGCGCGAGAGCAAACTCGCCGGCTTGGCCCAGCGGCTGGTGCTGGAGCACCATACGCCAGCCTGCACGCTGGTCGACAGCCGGAACGAGATCCGCTACCTCTGCGGCCCGACCCACGACTATCTCCGGCCCCCGACCGGCGTGCCGACCCAGAATCTGCTGGCGTGGGCCCACCGGGATCTCCGGAGCAAGCTGCGGGCCGCCTTGGACAGGGCGGCCCGCGAGGGACGGTCCGTGACGGAGACCGCCGTCCGCGTCCAGCGCGGCGAGGAATGCCACACGGTCGACATCGCGGTCACGCCCATCACGGTCCCCCGAGAGGCCGCGGGCCTGCTGCTGGTGACCTTCGCGGATCGGCCCGGGCCGCCAGCGCCCCCGGCCCCTGGCCCCGAGGCCGCCAGCGTCGACGAGGAGCGCGTACGCCGGCTGGAGCTCGAGCTGAAGCTGACCCGGGAGGACCTCCAGGGGAGCATCAGGGAGCTCGAGGCCGCCAACGAGGATCTCCAGGCCACCAACGAAGAGATGCTGTCGTTGAACGAGGAGTACCAGTCGACCAACGAGGAACTCGAGACCTCGAAGGAGGAACTGCAGTCGCTTAACGAGGAGTTGACGACGCTCAACAACCAGCTCCAGGCCAAGTTCGAGGAGTCGACGGCGATCGCCAACGACCTGAAGAACCTGTTGGCCAGCACCAACATCGCGACGATCTTCCTCGACCGCCAGTTCTGCATCAAGCGGTTCACGCCCGCTGCGACCAAGCTGTTCAACCTGATCCCCACGGACGTCGGCCGGCCGCTCGGCGATCTGGTGAAGAAGTTCGCCGACCCGGACCTGGTGTCCGATGCCGAGGCGGTACTCGAATCCCTCGTGACGGCTACCAAAGAGATCCGCAACGACGAGGACCTGTGGTACGTCCGCCAGGTGCTGCCTTACCGCACCCAGGAGAACCGGATCGAGGGGGTGGTGGTCACGTTCGCCGAGGTCACCTCGCTGAAGCGGATGGAGGAGGACCTGCGCGAGAGCCGGGACCGGGTCCGGGCGATCGTCGACACCGCCGTGGATGGCATCATCACCATCGACGAGAAGGGGACCATCGAGTCGTTCAACCCGGCTGCCGAGCGGGTCTTCGGCTACGCCGCCGCGGAGGTCGTCGGGCAAAACGTCACGATGCTCATGCCCTCGCCCTACCGCAACGAACACGATGCGTACATCAGCCGCTACCTGCAGACCGGGGAGAAGCGGATCATTGGCATCGGCCGCGAGGTCCGCGGCCGCCGTAAGGGCGGCTCGACCTTCCCCATGGACCTGGCTGTCAGCGAGTTCCAGAACGGGAATGGACGCAAGTTCGCCGGGATCTTCCGCGACATCACCGAGCGCAAGCGGTTGGAGAGGGAGGTGCTGGAGATCGCCGCTGGCGAGCGGCAACGGATCGGCCAGGAGCTGCACGACACCACCTGTCAAGAGCTAACGGGCCTGGGCCTGCTGGCCCAGGGCTTGGCGAATCAAGTGACCGAGGAGTCCCCAGCCGAAGGCGGACTCGCGACCAAAATCGCCAACGGGATCGGGCAAGCCCTCGACCATCTCCGCATGATCCTGACGGGATTGTTCCCGGTCGAAGTGGACGCCAACGGGTTGATGGCGGCCTTCGACGAACTCGCGGCCCAGACGGAGGCGCTGACTGGCATCACGTGCCGCTTCGATTGCGCCGAGCCGATCACCCTCCGGGACAACATGACGGC
>JAFAHT010000496.1 GCA_019237095.1 Planctomycetaceae bacterium | reverse complement strand
CGCGGCCCCTCTGCTCCCGGTTCCTCGTCGCTGAAACACATCAGGAACAGCCGGCCGCCCGGCTCGACCACCTGCGCCAGCCCCCGGACGTAGCGCCGCCGGTCGTCGTCGGAGAAGCAGTGGAACAGGCCGCAGTCGATCACGCTGGCGAACCGTTCGCCCCAGTCCCCCAGCGCCGTCGCGTCCTTGACCAGGAACTCCACCGCCAGGCCCCGTTCGGCCGCCTTGGTCCGGGCCCGCCGGAGCGCCTCCTCCACGAAGTCGATGCCGGTGACCCGGTGGCCCCGGGCGGCGAAGAACAGGGCGTGTTCGCCCGTGCCGCAGCCGGCGTCGAGGACCGGGCCGGTGACCCGATCGGCGATCGCGGCGAACGTCTCCTGCGGCTTGCCGATGTCCCAGGGCGCCTTCCCGTCGTAGAAGCTCTCAAAGGTGGCACGGTCTACCGAGTTGTTCACTACCGAGTTGCTCAGGAGCATGGTCATGAATATCTCTCCTTCTCACGGGTCGAAGTTGGACCTATTTGTCGTCATTTCGTGGACCGCACGCTGCAGGGGGGGGCTGCCGGAATGAAGACGCCCGGTTGAGGCGCTGAGAATTGCGCCCTTGCTTCACTCTCTCGACGACCATGAAGCAAAGCACGAACAGCTTGACCCCGACGCTGGCAACGTAGCCGAGAGAGCGTTCGCTGAAGAACTTGGTCCACCGGCTCCCAGCGAAGCCGAGGAACAGAACCCGCCCCGATGACGGTAATGCTCTCCACCCGGGCCACGAGGAGGCCCCTTACGCAGGCGAATCAGTTTTGTTCAACGCGCGACGGATGAGCTCGTTCATCGGTTGAGTGGGGTTCAGCACTTGCGCCGCGATCTCGCCGCCGCGAACTGGGAGCGTGCGATCGAACAGGCCGACCTGGACGAGCAGCGAAGCCTGGTCCCAGTAGATGTGCTCGTGCGCGACCTTGTCGCCTTCGAACTGCACGATGGCGACCATCGGGACCTCCACGCATTTGCCGGTCGGCGGGATGCCGGGCAGGAGCCAGTCCATGCGGATCGAGTGCGTGAAGCGCATGATCAACTCATCGACGACCCGGCCCTGCCCGATGGTCCGCGAGACGGGAACCGTCTCCATGTCCGGCGGGATTTGGGACAGGAAGTGGTTCGCGTAGAAGTCGCGCGTTTCGTTGCGCCCTCGGGAGCCGATCATCAAGGGGACCACGTTGACGTAGGGCTCCGCCGTCATCGTCGCGAGTGCTTGCTCAGGGCTCTTCGCGGCGAACTCCGAAGCCAGGTGCTGATTCCAGACGCTCGACAGAGTTCCTTCGGTTCCCATCTCATCCACTCCTCCCAGGGCGAATTACGAAGTAGCTGCCCCAATCCCCCAGCAACTCCAGCGCGGCGGGCAGTTGCGCCGATCTGAGCCCGCCCCGAGAACGACGCGTTCCCGGCCAACCAGGGCTCTCGGCGACACCGTTCCACGCCGTTGGGAGCCGGTCGGTCCGACCGATCATCGCCATCGGCGAAGCTTGGGCGATACGCGCCCCGATCCTGACTGAATACTAAAAGGGTCGCCGTCCCGTTTCTTGGTGAGACTTGCGGCCTGTTAGGCGATTCTTGCGGGCGTCCGGACCTTCCCCGGCGTGACGCCGACGATGCGCTTGAAGTGATGCGAGAACTGGCTCTGGTCCGAGAAGCCGGCGCACGCGGCGACCTGCGCCAGGGTGAAGTCGCCACTTGTTTGCAGGAGCAGTTTCGCCCGTTCGACGCGGCGCGCGATGACGTATTGGTGCGGCGGCAGCCCGGTCGCCCGCTTGAACTGCCGGGCGAAGTGGTAGGGGCTGACGCGGGCGACCGCAGCCATCTGCTCCAGGGTCGGGCCGGCGTCGAGATGTTCCTCGATGTACTCGACGACGGCGCGCAGTCTGCTCTGCGGCAGCGTGCCGTCCGGCCCGCGCGCAGTCCGGCGGGGTGCCAGGATGAGTCGGATCAGGTGGACGGCCAAGACGTTGGCCAGGGACTCGGCGGCAAGCCGCCCGCCGGCGCCGCCGGCCGTCAGCTCGGCGTCCACCGCCCCCATCGCGGCCCGGAGTTGCGGGAGGTCCAGGCCGTCGAGCGGCGGGACCGTCATCCGCGCCGGGTCGAGGTCGAACGCCTCGGCGGCGACCCGCGCGACCAGGCTCGGCTCCAGGAAGATGTGGAGCCAGTCGAAGCTCCCGCTCCATCGCCACAGGGCCGGGCTGCCGGCCGGCACCACCGAGATCGATCCGGCAGGGGGCGGTACGTGCCGCTTCACCCCCTCGTACAGCAGGTCCAGCTCCTCCGGCGGCCGGGAAAAAAGGACGAGCCGTTGGTAGGTAAGGGCGGGCGGGTTGAGTTCCGAGGCGGGCGCCGCGCGGTAACGAGCCGCCTCCAGGCCCACCCACCCCAACCGGTCGCTCGCCGCGGCCGCCTCGAACGGGATGATCTTGCGCAGTGCTGCAAGGGGTCCGAGCGGGCCGGCGAGTCCCGGTTCCTCCTTTCGCATGACCTGCGTCTCGCTGACGAGTCCGGCCGATGGCATCGACTCCTCCTCTGGATTTCAGTTTGACCCGCCGCGCGCCATCGAACCCCTTGGCCGAGTTCGTGAATACCACCCCCTCGATTGTAGGACGTCTTGGTCTCAAACCTCAACTCCCGGCGCGGCTCTCGCCCGGCGACTGCGCGGGATCGGTCGGTCACTACCTCAAGCCGTTTATCCAACATGTGATGATTTCCAACATGGTGTGTTTTCATCCGGCTGAAGGCTTTTCTGGCCCACGCCACAAGATCGTCTGCCCGCGTGCGTTGCGGCGGCTTGACCGCGCCGAAGTCAATGGTGATCTCATCGGCGAACAGAGAACGGAAAGCCTCCCAGTCTCTCGCATCCGAGCTGTTGAGAGTGCGATTCAACGTGCGGATGGGCGACCGCGGCGACGAGCCCGCCGTCGCGCACGCGTACGTACCCGTCGCCGAGACTCGCCCGGTTAATGACCGACGATGTCAGCCCGCTGGGGATCATGGAACCACCTCTTGAGCAACAGTCAGTGCCGAGCCACGAGCTGCCATAGTAGACGTCTTCTGTGTTCGGTTACTCATCATCCGTATTCATCGCGAGCCTTCTCGCCTTCAAGCCGGCACGCCCTCGACCACGGAGATATCGCCCGCGGTGGGGACGACGCGGGTCAGGCGGAATCCGTGGGCGGCGAAGAGCCGCCGATATTCCGCCTCGGTCCGCTCGAGGCCGCCGGCCATGACCATCATGGTCAGGTCGGTCAGCTTGCCGAACGACGGCTTATCACCGGCCGGCAGGACGTACTCGACAACCAGCAGCCGCGCCTTGGCCGGCATCGCGCGGCGGAGGTTGTCAAGGATGAGGCCGGCCTTCGCGTCATCCCAGTCGTGGAGGACGTGGCCGAGCAAGTAGGCGTCGGCGCCGCAGGGGGCCGCCTCGAAGAAGTCGCCACCCTCGACGGCGCAGCGGCCCGCGATGCCGGCCAGGGCGCGGAGGACCCGGTACAGCGGCCGGGGCGCCACGCCGGCGGCTTCAGCGAACTGCTCGACCAACTGCGGGCCGTCCGCCAGGAGATTGGCGATTTGGAGCTTCGCGGCGACGTAGATCGCCCGCGAGCCCACGAGCCGACGATCATCTGGACGAGTTGCTGCGAGGGTTGCGGTTTGCTCATGCTCGACTCCCTTTTCTCGATTGTCCACCTGGGAGAGGATTAGACTCTGGTCCGGGTGCAGACGAGACCTCCTCGAAGACGACTTGTCCGAGCTTGGCCGCCTGCGCCCGTTCCCTGGCGACAGCGATGACATCTTGGTTGCGATCGATGCCGACGACCGAGCCGGCTGCGCCGACCAACTCGGCGGCGAGCATCGAGACATCGCCGGCACCGCAGCCGAGGTCGAGAATCCGCATGCCCCGGCCGATCCCCGCGCCCCGCGGGAGGCCCTCGGTGATCGGCCGCAGGATGGCCGCCTGGTGCATAAGCCGCCGGATCCCTCGATCCGAATGCCCGAGGATGTACTCCGTCTCGGGCACGTCGTGTATTCGTACGGTCATCTTGCTAGGTCCGTTATTGGATAACGACTACGGGCACTCTTTCCCCATCAAGAAGGCGCCGGCTTAGAGCAAGGGCGATCCGGGGACCAGGCTCGCCCGTCGCCGGTGTGAAACGCTCGCGCTCCCGGGCACGGCAGGGATGGAGCCTACATCGCGATCAAATTATCATTGGATCGTATGAGAATTTTCGGCCGATCCCGTGCCGTGACGGGTCGCAGAAAGTCATCGGGACACGCCGGCCCCCTGGGTAAGGGCGACCGATCCGTTCGGCGTAGTTGGGCTGATCAGCCATGCGACGCCGGAGATCAGCTTCCGCGCGAGCCCCAGAGCCCACGGCGTGAGTGACAACAAGCAGGACCAGAGCACGAGATCGAGCATCGTCCGTCTCCTCCCAACCGGGGTGTCGAGCCTGCGAATTGATCGCGTATGCCCGGCTTAAGGCCGGTGCTCTACCCCGACCCAGATGTCATGGAACTCGGGTGTGAAGCTGGCGATGTCAGCCGGCCGCTCGCGTCAGCTCTTTCCAGGGGTCCGGCGACTTGCCGAGTGATCCACCCCTCACCAGGGGACTACTCACGACTCGTCGAAACCCGGCACTACCCCCTCAACTTTTTCAGGAATTCTTGAGCCAGGGGATTACTCCACGCCACTCCTCATCCACGACCTCGATGATGCTGTCCGGTTCGAAGAGACTCTGGTTTCTTTGAAGAACTCCGCTCCCTCCCTCACGTTGTGTACGCCCCAGTCGCCTCGCCACCCTGCGAAGGGCACCGAGGCCCTGTCAGACACTCCGATGGGATGACGCTAATCGCCCCCCGCAAGACCACCCCCTCACACCGCTTCCCCATCATTTCCGAGCCGGTGGTTAACGTCGCCGACTGGAAACTGCCGAATCCGGCAAGAAGTCCGGGTTGACCGTTTTTTCGCCGGTCCGTATGCTGCAAAATGGTTCGACCACGCGTGCACGTCAGGTTTTCTCAATCGGCACCCCCGATGCCTTTCCACCGTGAGCGGGTCGTTTCCCATCACTCTGTTCCTTCCAGAATAGATGGGTTCTTCGATGCTCAAGATGTTGATCAAGCGGCTCATCAAGACGGGAACCTTCCTCGGAGTCTGCGTTTCGATCCCGTCGGCGATCTGGTTCTCCTTGACGTACCAGCCCTCCTATTATCGCGCGATGGTCAGACTGCCCCACGAACAGCGCGAGATCAAGGCCAAGCATTTCGTCGCCCAGAGCTTGCAACTGCGCAACGATATCTGCAACGAGCCCTCGTGGGAGGCGGTTTTCTCCGATCAAGAGGTCAACGCCTGGCTGGCCGAGGATCTGGTTACTCACTTCGCCGATCAGTTACCGCCTGAGATCCATGATCCCCGCGTCCTCTTCGAGATGAACCGGGTCATCCTGGCCTTTCAACTCGAAAAAGGCGGAATCCAGTCCGTGATCTCGGTAGTGGCCCGCCCCCGGGTCCCCGAGGGAAACACTGTCGAACTGACCCTCGAGAAGATCCGGGCAGGAATCCTCCCCGTGCCGGCCGACAATGTCCTCGATCGGATTATCGACCATGCACGACGTCATGGGGTCGATGTCCAGTGGTGGAGGCGTGATGGGTATCCCGTGGTGGTCCTGAGATATACGCCGAATCTCAGTCGCGAGGACGTGCAACTGGAAGAACTGGATATTCGCAACGGTCAGATCCGCCTGGCGGGCCATTCCGATCGGACCAAGGGGGCGTTCGATCCCCCCAGATTACCCTCCCGCAAGGTCCTTCAGTCCACCTTCCCGAGGAGGAACGTCCAGGTGGTCGAGCCGCCCTTCGAATCCGTGCCCGAAGGCGATCGGTACAGGTCGACCTCGCCCACGAGCTGAGCACCCGAAAGCTGCACGCGAACGTGGTCGACACGCCATTCGATGGTCTGGAACACTCCCTCGGCGACTCGACGAACGCATCCCCGGTCACCCGAGATCGGACCCTCAAAGGTGAGATAGATCCGTCGGTGGTCGGGTAACAAACGGGCAGCCAGCGGGACACCAGGCACGATGGGTGCATCGACGGCCCATGTTCTCAGGCCTTCGCCGGCCTCGAGCATGAAGTCCCAGTGGACCCCGTTCCAGTCGTGCTGGAGCACGACGAATCGACCTCTCCCTGGCCCGCTGCCTCGACCCAATCCCGCATTCATCGTAAACTTAAGCGAATTGACAACAGTGGGAGGGCAAGGCTCCCGCCGAGCCGCATTCCCGCCAGGCTCGGCGGGAGCTTCGCCCTCCCGAGAACTCATACCGTTTGCGGTCTAAGGAGTGATCCCGCGTGACTCCCAAAGAAGTACTGGCTCAGATCAGGCAGCGAGAGGTCACGACAGTCGATCTGAGGTTCATGGATTTTCCCGGGGTCTGGCAACATTTCTCGATACCTGCCGACGCCCTGACCGAGGATACCTTCGAGGAGGGCATCGCGTTCGACGGCTCCAGCGTGGTGGGCTGGCGTGCAATCAACGAGGCCGATCTGCTGGTCCTTCCCCAGCCCGAGACCGCACTTGTTGACCCGTTCACGGCCCAGCCGACGTTGACGATGATCTGCAATATCCACGATCCGATCACCCAGCAGGATTATACACGAGACCCCAGAAACATCGCGCGAAAGGCCGTCAGCTACATGCGCAGCACCGGGCTGGCCGAACGGTGCCTGCTGGCCCCGGAGCTCGAGTTTTTCATCTTCGACGACGTGCGGTTCGAGCAACGGGAACACGAGGCATTCTACCATGTCGATTCCACGGAAGGGGCCTGGAACCGAGGCCGGGCCGAGCGTCCCAACCTGGGTTACAAGGCGGGTTCGGGTCTGGGCTATTTCCCCTGCCCGCCCACCGACAGCCTGGTGAACCTCCGGTCCGAGATGGCCCAGCGAATGGCCGAATGCGGCATCAAGACGGCGGCCCACTTCCACGAGGTCGCCACCGGCGGCCAGTGCGAGATCGACCTCAACCCCCAGGACCTGGTGGAAAGCGCAGACCAGGTCATGCTGGCGCGATACATCATCCGCAACGTGGCCCGCAACAGCGGCAAGACGGCCACATTCATGCCCAAGCCTCTCTTCGGTGACAACGGCTCGGGCATGCACACACACTTGACGCTCTGGAAAGGCGACGAACCGCTGCTGGCCGGCCACAGCTACGGCGGCATGAGCGACCTCGGCCTGCACGCCATCGGCGGTCTGCTCAAACATGCTCCGACACTCTGCGCCTTCGCCAACCCCACGACCAACAGCTACAAGCGCCTGATCGAGGGCTTCGAGGCCCCTACCAAATTCTCCTACAGCCGCCGCAACCGCGCCGCCATCATCCGGATTCCCGTCAGTGGTGCCAGTCCCAGAAGTCGGAGGATCGAGTATCGCTGTCCTGACAGCGCGGCCAATCCTTATCTTCTGTTCTCCGCCATGCTGATGGCCGTGCTCGACGGCATCCAGAACAAGATTCGCCCCGGCGACCCGCTCGACAAGGATATCTACGACCTTCAGCCCGAGGAACTGGAGAAGGTACCCACCACTCCACACTCACTGGACGCCTCGCTTGACGCCCTCCGCGCTGACCATGACTTCCTCCTTCGTGGCGACGTCTTCACCTCCGACGTGATCGACACCTGGATCTGGTACAAGCAAACCTACGAGATCGAAGCCCTCCGCGTCCGGCCCCACCCCTACGAATTCTCGCTCTACTACGACGTCTGAGCGAAATCGCGCCGTGCCTTCGAGCCTCCGCCATTGCGCAAGTCCTGGCGCGGACGAAGCGGCCGGCTCAGGTCAGCTCAGGCGGGTCGGATGGACTCGACGGATTCAGGCGTCAGTGCTGAGGAAGCTTGATCCGGAGCGACTGCGGTGGGATCGCAAACTACCGGTGCCTCGGGACGCAAGGCGAAGAGGACCAGGATCACTGCACCGAGAACCAGCATGTTGTCAGCGAAGTTGAAGATCGCACAGTCGAAGCCGATGGAATCGACATGGAAATGCACGAAGTCGCGGACGTGCCCGTAGACCAGGCGATCGTAACAGTTGCCCAGGGCGCCCGCCATGATCAGACCCAAGGCGATCGTCAGTGCCAGGCTGGTCGCGGCACCACGGACGAAGAGCCAATAGCAGATCGCGATCCCGGCCACGATCGAGAGGCCCGCGAAGATCTGACTGCTGTACGGCAGCGTGCGGCCAAAACCCCACAAAGCGCCGGGGTTGAGACTGGTCTGGAACTCGAGGATCCCGCGGATGATCGAGGCCGAGGGAGCCGGGGGCTCGCCGACCCTGGCGAAGATCATCGACTTGATGGCCAGGTCGAAGGCCGCGCCACCCAGGGCGATGGCCCAGAACAGCAACCATCGGCCCAGCCCGACTCGTCGCGTCATCCCCCGTTCTCCACGATCCGGGCACAAGCGATACAGTGCCGCGTGTACGGAATCGCCTGCAGCCGGGCCTTGGAGATCGGTTCCCCGCACTCCACGCATAATCCGAACTTCCCTATTTCAAGACGATGCAGCGCCTCGCTGACCAGCTCGAGAGTGCCTTGCTCGTTCTCGATCAGTTCCAGGGTGAATTCCTGATCATAATTTTCCGTGCCCACATCCGCCATGTGAAGTGGGACGTTCGACAGGTTGCCCGAGCCGTTGACCAGGTTCCGCCGGAGTGCTTCGTCGGTCATCTGGTCCAGGTCACCCCGGAGCCTGGCCTTGAGGCTCAAGAGCGCCAGGCGAAAGAACTCGAGCTCGTCGTGTTTCGGAACACCGGCCATGTCGACCCAACCCTTCTAATCGCTCGACTTTAATCGCTCGACGACACCTCGCGTGGGCCAGGGACAGGGACGAGAAATCCTAGATCCTCTCCCTCGATCCGTCAATCCGAACAATAACTGGCCAAAGGGGGCAGAAGCGCTGGGCCCCCGCGGGTACATGGAACACTCACAAATCCAGCCTACACCGGGCGGCGACTGGAAAACCAGCCCCCATTCCCATTTCGCCGCGAGGCTGGTCGAAAAGCCGCTCGAGGAGGAGTTCCATTTCCCCATCAGTGCTCGATCGGGTAGGATTCCAGATCGTGCTCACACCGCCCTTGACGCCACTTTTTCGCAGCCTCCACCGCCGGCCGCGGCCGACCAGGTGAAGTGCGAGGTCGTGACCCGCGCAGCCAGGACTGTCGTGTCACCCCAGCGCGGATCACCCAAGATTGCTCGAGAACTGAGTCTCATGGACACCGCCAAGCCGAGGACTATTTTCATCACGGGAGCGACCGGGCTGGTCGGAGGCCACGCTGTCGAGGAGGCACTACGGCGAGGGCACCGCGTCAGGGCGCTTGTCCGCGCCAGCAGCGACACCCGCTGGCTCGACCCGTTGGAGGTCGAGAAGGTTCCGGGAGACCTGGAGGATGTCGAATCACTGCGGCGAGGAGTTGCCGGGGCCGACTGGGTCTTCAACTGTGCCGCCAAGGTGGGCGACTGGGGCACGCTCGCGGAATTCCGCCGCCTCAACGTCGCTGCCCTCCGGCTACTCCTCGACGCGGCCTGCGACGCTCAAGTCGAGCGATTCGTGCACGTCAGCTCGCTGGGCGTCTACGCGGGTCGCGACCATCACGGCACCGACGAGACCGTCCCGCCGGCGGCCAGCTCTCTTGACGCTTACACTCGCTCCAAGACCGAGGCCGAGGCCCTCGTCTTGAAATACCACAAAGAGCGCTCGCTTCCCGCGGCCATCGTCCGCCCGGGCTTCATCTATGGCGAGCGCGATCGCACCGTCCTGCCCAAGCTGCTGATGAACCTTCGGCGGGGGACGTTCGCCTACTTCGGCACTGGTGAACAGGCCCTCAATTGCATTTACGTCAAGAACCTTGTCCATGGCATCTTTCTGGCCGCGGAGAACCCGGCCGCCCTTGGCGAGTTCTTCAATCTGACCGATGGCGAGCCCGTGAGCAAGATCCGGTTCGTCAGCCGCGTGGCCGAGCTGGCCGGCCTTCGGCCTCCCACGCGCCATATCCCGCTTGGTCTGGCGCGATTGCTGGCCACAGTCGTCGAGGGGGGCGCGAAGCTGCGAGGAGCCAGGAATGCCCCGATCATCAACAAGGCTCGATTCAAGTTCCTGGGGCTGCACCTCGACTACTCGATCGACAAGGCGCGGAAGATTCTGGGCTACCAACCACCCTACAGCTTCGACGAGGCGATCGAGCGTGCCATGGCCGAGCACCGACCCCGCGCGCATTCGGAAAACCCTGCTCGCGCCGGGTCGCCTACCTGATTACCGCCGGATTCGCCCTGCAAGAACGTGTCGGAAACCCATCATCAGAAAGAGAGGAGCAACGTGATGAGCAACCTGAAGGGCAAGCGCGTGGCCGTGCTGGTCGAGAAGCTTTATGAGGATCTCGAGCTCTGGTACCCGGTCCTGCGCTTGCGCGAGGCCGGAGCCGACGTCACGATCGTCGGTCCAAGGGCCGGAGAAACTTACCTGTCCAAGCACGACTACCCCGCCCGTTCTGACGCCTCGGCCGACGAGGTCAAGGCGCAGGATCTCGACGCCGTGATCATCCCCGGGGGCTATTCTCCCGACCATATGAGGCGCCATCCCGCGATGGTCGATCTCGTGACCCAGGCCGGCCAGATGGGCAAGGTGCTGGCGGCCATCTGTCACGGCCCATGGATGCTTTGCTCAGCCCGCTGCCTGAGCGGGCGAAAGGTCACGGGCTTCTTCGCCATCCGCGACGATGTGGTGAACGCGGGCGGGATCTGGCAAGACGCCGCGTGCGTTCGCGACGGTAACCTCGTTACCAGCCGGACTCCCGACGATCTGCCCGCGTTCATGCAGGGCATCTTTGCGGCACTGGTGGAAGCTTCCTGAGCGAATCGAGTCTTCGCAACGGCCTGAAGACGTCTCTCGCCAGGAGGGCCTGGCGAGAGAGCAATTCATCAGATGAAATCGTTGATCAGGTTCTCGAGCAGCTCCTGCCGGCCGCTGACATTCCTGGCGGCGTCACCCTTGGGCACGATATAGGCCTCGAGATCACCCAGGCTGCACTGGCCGGATTCGATGCGTCGGCCTAGCTCGCAATCCCAGCTATGATAGCGGCTCTTGACGAAATCGGCCAGTCGGCCGTCGGTGATGATCGCCTGGGCCGTCTTCAGGCCGCGGGCGAAGGCGTCCATGCCGCCGATGTGGGCGTAGAAGAGGTCGATCGGCTCAAAACTCTCGCGCCGGACCTTGGCGTCGAAGTTGACGCCCCCGGTCGTGAACCCGCCCATATCGAGGATGCAGTGCATGCACTGCGTGGTCAGGTAGATGTTGGTGGGGAACTGGTCGGTGTCCCAGCCCAGGAGGTAGTCGCCAGTGTTGGCGTCGATCGAGCCCAATGCGCCCGCGCTGATGGCCACCTCCATCTCGTGCATCATCTCGTGCCCGGCGAGCGTCGCGTGGTTAGTCTCGAGGTTGAGCTTGAAGTGCGGCAGCAGGTTGTAGGTCCTCAGGAAATTCAGGCAGGCGGCGGCGTCCGAGTCGTACTGGTGCTTCGTCGGCTCCCTGGGCTTCGGCTCGATGTAGAGGGTGCCGGGGAAACCGATTTGTTTCTTGTAGTTCACCGCCATGTGAAGGAACTGGCCGAGGTGATCAAGCTCCCGCTTCATGTCGGTGTTCAGCAGGGTCGAATACCCTTCACGGCCCCCCCAGAAGGTATACCCCGCGCCTCCCAGTTCGTGGGTGATCTCCATGGCTTTCTTGACCTGCGCGGCGGCGAAGGCAAAGACGTCGAAATTCGAGCTGGTCGCGGCCCCGTGCATGTAGCGAGGATTGGTAAACAGGTTGGCCGTGCCCCAGAGCAGCTTGACACCGGTCCGCGCCTGCTCGTCCTTGAGAACCTTGACCACTTCGTCGAGCTTGGCATGGCTTTCCTTGAGCGTCGAGCCCTCAGGCGCGATATCCCGGTCGTGGAACGCGTAAAACGGGGCTCCCAGCTTCTCGAAAAACTCGAAGGCCACCTTGGCCTTGCGCTGGGCGTTGGGCACCGAGTTGCTGCCATCGTCCCAGGGACGGTGTGCCGTACCCACTCCGAAGGGATCGGACAGGGGATTGCAGAACGTGTGCCAGTAGACAACCGAGAACCGGAGATGCTCCTTCATCGTCTTGTCAGCGACGACTTCGTCGGGATTGTAATGCTTGAACTCCAGGGGGTTACGCGACTTGGGACCCCCGAAATTGATCTTCGGCACATCCGGAAAAAACGCGGTCATCGGCTCGTCTCACCCCTGGCGACAAACACGGACACGCTGCACGACCATCGAGCCTATTAATCTACTGGTGACCGGAGCATCCGGACAATCCCCCACTGCAACGAGTCTCCCACTTTTCTCGATTGACATCATCATGTGAGCAGATCTATAAAACGAGAACTCCTGGAAGTCCGGCAAGGGGTAATTCCCCCGGCAATCCTACTGGATGGCATCCAGCCCGCAGCGCCCTTGAAGTCAGCCCTTCCCTGGCTTGCCCTGGGCTCGAGAAGTCGCTAAAGTTGATTGAGCGATGGGAGTTCACCCATCAAGTCCAGCTTAACCGGGCGGCTAACTCAGCGGTTAGAGTGCCATCCTCACACGGTGGAAGTCGCAGGTTCGAATCCCGCGCCGCCCATTAGACTTACGGCGATTTCTGGCTGGTTTCTTCAGCTTTCGTTTCAAGAATCGGTCGAACACCCGCATGGCGAGCCCCGTCTTAGTCATGAGGGCTTGCATGCCGCGCGAGCCGAAAGTATTGGTTCAACCCTCGGACTGATTCAAGTCGCCATGACCCGTGTCGCTCAGCCGGCGAAAGCGTGCAAAGCGGCCGAGATGCCTCCGGCGTCGCGAGTAGCGGCTTGGAACTCCGCGTGCTGCTGGTTGGTGCGCTCGGTGAAGCGGGCCGCGGCGGCGAGGACGGCGTCGAGGGAAGGGCCCTCGGCCCATCGAGCCAGGTCGGACCAGCGATCGTAATCGGGCTTGAACCGGGCCCCGCGAAGTTGGGACGAGGCGGTCAGCCCGCCGGCTCTTTCGACGGCCCTCCGCAGTCTCTCCGGCTGTCTCTGGAACCGGTCCAGGCTGGAGCGGTTCTCTTCGGGAATCATTTCGCGCATCCGGTACGACCGCTGGCCGATCTTTAGCACATCCAGGCCGACGGCCACGTGCCCCTGGAGAATCGTCTGGGACAGGACGACACGCCGGGCCTCGTCACCCTCGATGTCGACCAGGGTGTCCGTGGCAACCGGGGCCGCCGCGGACGGCCTGGGTTCCTTGATGTCCAGCAGTTGGTAGCCATCGGGAGGGCCGGCTCCCTCGACGAGTGCCAGGTAGCGGCGCACTCCCAGACTGCCCACGCCGACGATCCGGAAGACCAGGTCGTGAACCTTGAAAGCGTCGGGCTTGCCCAGGCGCTG
>JAFAHT010000487.1 GCA_019237095.1 Planctomycetaceae bacterium | reverse complement strand
CTCGACATGGCCCTCGTCCAGGGGGGGCTTGATCCGGAGGCTTACATTCACGTAAGACAGCTCGCGGCACTCCATATCGAACCGCTTCATTTGCTCGTGAAGCCCGAGCTCCACCGGGCGGCGCTGGAGAATTTCGCTAGCCTGCGCGGGACAACCGTGAATCTCAGCACTCCCGGAAGCGGAACCCACGACCTCGCACTGGAGGTCCTTCGGTTTGCCGGGATGAAGCCGCGGTGCCCCGACGGTTCCGGGGACTATCAGGCCTCCACCGCGAGTTACGAAGAGCTCCTGAAAATGGATCGGGGCAACCTTCCCGATGCGGTCTTCACCGTCTCAGATCTGCCTTCGCCGATTGTCCGCCACCTGGCGGCCAAACATCATTATCAACTCGTCCCATTACGCTTTGGCGAGGCGTTTTCACTTGGTAGCTTCGGAGATGAGCGTCAAAAGGAAGGCCCACCGCGCGATGACGCTGACGACGTGACCAAGTTCCGGATCTACCCGACCGTGATCCCCGCATACACTTACGGAATCGAATTTCCCAGTCCCCCGACCCCGCTGGCCACGTTCGGCCCGCGGCTCTTGCTGGTGGCTCACGAGTCGATTCCGACGCGGGCGGTCCGCCTGGTTCTGGAGACGATCTTCTCGACCAATTTCGCCCAGTATTACCGACCTCCCCTGGATCCTGGCTTGCTCGACCTTGCCTCCGAGTACCCCTGGCACGTCGGTACTGATGAGTACCGGGAGTACCACAAACCTCTACGCGCAGGACAGGTCGTCGACCTGATGGCAAACGCAACCAGCCTTACCGGCGCCGTCGTCGGCGCCCTTTTTTTCCTCGGGCATTGGCTGCGGCAGTACTTTCGGCGGAAGCGCGAGCTCGGTTTCGAGTCCTACATGGTCAAGGTTGCCGCGATCGAGCAGAAAGCCCTCGAGCTGGAGATGGGAGCGATGCTCGACCTGAGGGAGCTTCTTCGACTACAGGTTGAGGTCAGCCGCATCAAGAATGAGGCCCTATCCCGGTTCGCCGCTGGCAAACTGGAAGGCGAGGCCCTCATCTCGGGCTTCGTCACTCACGTCAACGACGCCCGGAACTATCTCACGAGATTGATCCTCCACGAGCGAGACAACCTGGAGAATCGAGCCAAGTCTCAACAACGTCCAGCCGAGGAACTCTGGGAGGAAACCGTCGGAGAGTTGACAGGTGACATCTCCGCCGGCTCAGAAAGGCCTGTGTGAAAGGCCGGTTGTGGCGTTCTTTTCGGTGTCCGGAGCTTGCTCACAGACTGATGAGTGATCAAACTGAGTTGTGAATCGACGTAGGACCGTCGAGGAGATCGAGCTGGATGCCCCGCCAAAGGAGGTGACGCGGTGAGCGAAACACGGATCGCGAGCATATCGGGCCTGCGCGGCTTGGTGGGCGACGGACTGGATCCTGTGGTCATGGTCGAGTTCGCCGCGGCCTACGCCAGCCAGTGCGAGCCCGGTGCCATCGTCCTCAGCCACGATGGGCGTATCTCATCGACAGTATTCTTCCCTGCCGTCCTTGCGGGAGTGACCGCGACCGGCCGGGACGCACTGGTCGCCGGCGCGACCTCGACGCCAACTGTGGGGATCCAGGTCCGGGCGCGTAACGCGGTCGGGGGCATTCAGATCTCGGCGTCGCATAACCCGCCGCAGTACAATGGTTTGAAGTTTTTTCAGCCGCGTGGTATGGTCCTCAGCCCGGAGCAGGGACGGGCCGTGCTCGACCGCTGGCAGCGCAAGGATTTCTCCTGGGCAAGCTGGGATTCGCTAGGCAAGACACGCCCGATCGAAGACCCCGACGAAGTCCATCTTGCGCGGGTGCTCGAGATTGTCGATGTCGAGGCCATTCGCCGCCGGGAGTACGTGGTCGCTCTGGACGCCTGCCATGGCTCCGGGGGACGGCTCGCGGCCAGACTGCTTCGCGCCCTGGGGTGCAGGCCCGTCGTCCTCGGGGGTGAGCCCGATGGCTATTACGACCACCTGCCTGAGCCGACCGAGAAGAACTTGCGGTTATTCTCCGCGCTCGTTCCGGCAGTTGGCGCCGCTGTCGGGTTTGCTCAGGATCCCGACGCCGACCGGCTGGCCATCGTCGATGAGTCAGGGCATTACATCGGCGAAGAGCTGACTCTCGCCCTGGCGGCGCTCCGCCGGCTTGACCAGATCCAAGGTGCGGTCGTATTGAACCTCTCGACCTCGAATGTGACCGAAGAGCTGGCTCGCAGGTTCGGTTGTCCGGTCGTGCGGACCCCGGTTGGCGAGATCAACGTGGTGGAGGGTATGTTGGCCGAGAATGCCGTCCTGGGAGGGGAAGGCAATGGAGGCGTGATCGACCCCAGGGTCGGTCTTGTGCGCGACAGCTTCGTGGCCATGGCGCTGGTGCTCGACCTGCTGGCCAGCTCAGAGCGGCCCTTGTCGCGCTGGGTCGAAACCCTGCCTCGGTTTGTGATGATCAAGGATCAGTATCCGCTGGGCCCGGGATGCGCGGGCCCCAAGGAGACCGCCGCACTCTGGGAGAGGATTGCCCATGCCTATCCCGAGGCGAGGTCGGACCGGCGCGACGGATTGCGGCTTGATTGGGACGATCGCTGGGTGCATGTACGATCCAGCAATACCGAGCCGATCGTGCGGGTCATCGCCGAGGCGACAGAGGCTGGGATCGCTCGCAACCTGGCCGACCAGGTCGGCCGCTGGGTGAGCGGGACCAGGGACACACAGCGATGAGCGAGACCGAATGGCCGAGCTTCGAGCGGGCCCCTGCCGTGGCATTCGTCGATGTGGACGGCACGTTGCTGGCGGAAACAACCACGTTTCTCTTCGCGCGGATTCTCCTTCGCCACGGCCTGATCCGCCGGTCGTTCCTGCTTCGCGCCTTTTATCACGGGCTTCAGCATCGCCTCGGCCGCCTTGACTATGGCCGGCTGATCGCGTACGGACTGAAAAACATCTCGCGGATTCCCGTGGTCGAGCTGGAGCGGATCGCCTACGAAAACTTTACCGAGTATGTGCGCCCGCGTCTCTATGACGGTGTGGTCGACCACTTCAACGAGCTGCGGCGCAGGGGAACCCCGATCGTTCTGGTCTCATCCTCCCCGGGCCTGGTGATCGAACCTCTGAGCCTCTATCTGGGATGCACCGCGACCTTGACGACACCGGTCGTGATCGAACGCAACCGAATGATCGGGATGGGCACCGGGCCGGCATGTTATGGCGAAGGCAAGCTTTATTGGGCCGAACGGTGGGCCGAAGAGCACGGATTGTCTATGCTCGAGGCGGTAGGTTATGCCGATAACTGGAGTGATCGAGCCTTGCTGCAGCGCGTTGGCCACGCGGTCGTGGTCCACCCCAAAGGCCGACTGCTTCGAATGGCGCGCGACCGGGGATGGGACATAGTCCGGCCACGCCAGCCGCCCCGCTCCCCTGGACGCCGTCGATGGCCGTCGAAGCGCAAGACCTAAAGTTTTTTTAATAGACGACTTGGGGAAATTCGTTGGACCTGCGCTCAACTCGCGTTGATTTTTGGCGAGAATTCGTTAGACAATTGTCTGCTGAATAATGACATTTTCGAGGCACTCAGGGCACATTGCAACTGCCAATCACCATGAAGGATGATTCTTCGATAGAAATGGAACCGGATTCCCCGGAACAGCCAGCTAGCCCTCGCGGTGTGGTATCACGGACGCGTCGGGCAGGGCCGGCGGCGATGGCGCTGGTCATCGGGCTGGCCGCCCTCACTGCGCAGGCGTCGGAGTCGGATCTGGTCCGCGATATCCAGCGTTATTGCACCGTGTGCTGGCGCAACGCGAGGCTCGATCCCACATTGTGGGATGACTGCACGCAGGAAGTCTGCTGCCGTCTCCTCACCAAGGCACGGGCCGGTGAACTCGAGCTCGCCCAGGTCTTGGCCGATGACACTCCAGAGCGGCGCGAACTGGTTCGGGCAATTGACATGGTCCGTAAGCGGGTGCAGCGAGCGAAGCGGCACCAGGCCATCGACTCGACGTCGATCGCCGGCACCGATCACGACTCTCGCCATCGCGACCGGTTAGAACTCGGAGAGATCCTGGAAGCGGCGCGGCGGGCGGTTCTTTCACCCCGCCAGGATCGCATTGTCGAGCTCTGGATGCGGGGCTGGGCCGTGCCCGAGATCGGGGCCGAGCTGGCGATGCCGGTCAATCGCGTGAGCGACGAGAAGTACAAGGCTCTGCGAAAGTTGGAGCACCACCTGCGCAGTCGCTGCGAGGAACTTGGAATTGGTCCGGTGGCCGTATCCGCGCTCGCGCAAGCGCAACGCGAGGCGGCCTGTGCTTTCTCAAGCCGTCTGTAGCCGAGGAACGAAGGTGGGCGGGTCAACCACCCAGAAGCCTGGCGCTCTCGACCTCGTTGACTGACGCCCTCACTTCGCGGCCTTGAGGGCTTCGAGCACGGCGTCGGAGTGCCCTTCGACCTTGACCCTGGGAAAGATCTGTCTGACCACGCCCCTGGCATCGATGACGAAAGTGGTTCGCTCAACACCCGTGTATTTCTTCCCGTACATGCTCTTCTGTTTCCAGACGCCGAAAGCCTCGCAGACTTTTTTCTCGGTATCGGCCAGCAGCGTGAACGGCAGTTCGTGCTTCTTGACGAACTTGCCGTGGGACGCGACGTCATCGGGACTGACACCGATCAACCTCGCGCCGGTCTTCTCGTAGTCCGCGAACGCGTCGCGAAAGGCACAGGCTTGCTTGGTGCAGCCTGGAGTGTCGTCCTTGGGGTAGAAGTAGAGAATCACCGGTGAACCTTTCAACTTGGAAAGGGTCACTTTCTTGCCCTGCTGATCGAGCAGCGTGAAGTCCGGGGCGGGCTTGCCAGCTTCCACCATGCCTGTGGCTCCTTGGATCGAGGAAAAGTGAGACACCGTGGCTGGAGCCTGAATCTTCACGGCTCCTTGTCGATTCGAGCGCCCAAATAAGAAACGTCTTTTCTCCGTGGACGCGTCCCTGTTCTCGATCCGGCGGTCATTGCCGGAACGACGAATTCCCCTTTCTTGAGATGGCTGGCCCGGCTTGGCCGTGGCTGTTGCCTGGATCGATCGCGAGGCCTGCTCATGGGACGGTCGGTAACGTTTGATCACACGGCCGATCTTGGCCTGAGGATTTACGCGACCGATCTGGCCGATCTTTTCCGCACAGCCGCCGAGGCTCTCTTCGACGTCATCGTGACCAATCGAGATCGGGTCGAGCCGCTGGAAAGTGAACAGTTCCATCTCGCCGCGGATTCAACCGACGCGTTGCTGCTCGATTGGCTGAACGAGCTGATCTTCCGCTCCGAGACCGGGCACCTCGTCTTCGGCCGCTTCGACGTCAGCGTTGATCCCGACGGCCGGTCGCTGACGGCACGAGTTCATGGCGAACCGATCGACCCCCAGCGGCATGGCCTGGACCATGAAGTCAAGGCCGCCACTCATCATGGGGTACAACTCGTTCACGATCAAGATGGCTGGGTGGCCGAGTTGATCCTGGACATCTGAGCGGGGCGCCAGCCAGATCAGTTCAGGTCAGTTCCGAGGCAGTTGCGGATTATGCCAGAGTTTCCACGGCCAGCTCGTGTCGACGCAAGAATTCCTCAGCCTCGGAGCGGTCGAAGACCCCCGAGGTCGTTCCCACGGCCCGCACGCAGCTCGCACCCACGGCACTCGCGAGCTTGAGGCAGTCCAGCTCGGATCGATCTTCCAGCAGGCCGACGATGTAGCCGGCGTTGAAGGCGTCGCCGCCGCCGGATCCGTCCACGAAATCCACGGGGTAAGCACCGACCCTGAGACTCTGCTCATCGGAGACCGAGATCAGGCCGCGATCTCCCCGCGTGATCACCACACGGCGGGCGCCCATGTCATGGAAGATCCGGGCCTGGCGAACCGGGTCTTCCTCGCCCAGGATCAGCGTGGCCTCGTCGGTGTTGGGAACGAAGACGTCGGTGTGCGGCAAGACGGTGCGCAGAGCTTCCAGATAATTCCCGGGTCCCGGTGTGGCCACGTCCAGCAGCGTCCTCGTTCCGGACTTGCGGGCCCGGGTGAAACGCTTGGCAAGGCCGCCGGCGTCGAGCTCGGGAAGGATGAGGAAATAGCCGATATGCAGCACGCGGGTGGGAGGATCGAGAACCTGGTCGATGTCCGCGGAGGTGAATTCGAGGTTGGCTCCCACGGAGTGAATGAACCGGCGATCCTCGCCGCGCACGTTGACGATCAGCGTCTGGCTGGTCGCGCGGCGCGGGTCGATGCGCAAGGCCTTGACGTCCACGCCGTGAGCCACCAGGGTTTCGGTGGCAAAACGTCCCAAAATGTCGTCGCCGACACGGGCGCAGATGGAGACACCGACGCCCAGCCTGGTGAGGTCCACGGCGGTGTTGGCGGCTCCGCCACCGATGTTGAGAACAAGCTGATCGACCGGGACGAGCTCGCCCGCGCGAGGCAAGCGAGCGAGCGGCGGCGTCAGATGATCGACGACCACCATGCCCGCGCAAGCGACCACGGACAAGGCGGCGGAAGAAACAGCAGCTTTCGGAGGATTTGGCATGGACACGACTGTCGATTCCCCGCACGGTAGGGCCGCCGAACTGCTGGTGTCACCAAAGGGAAACCTGCGCGACCGCTGACGAACGACACGCCGATCACGAGGGTTCTTCCGCGGAGGCAATAACGGGGTTGGGGTGGGCCCGGGAAACGGCATCTTGCCCGTTTGCGCACTCCCGCTTGCCGATCAGACCAGCGATCTCCGGTTCGGTCAAGACCTCGCGCTCGATCAACGACTCGGTGAGGCGCTCCAGCTCGTCGCGATGCTCATCGAGCAGCCGGTAGGCGTGCTCGTCGGCCTCACGAAGAATGCGCGCGACTTCCTCGTCGATGATCTGCTGCATGTATTCGGAATGGTCGCGAGGCTCGGTCATCTCGCGCCCCAGGAACGGGTGCTCGGACATCGACTTGAACGAAACCGGCCCGACGCGCTCGCTCATTCCCCACTGGGCCACCATCTTGCGGACGAGGCGGGTTGCTTGTTCAAGATCCATGGCGGCACCGGTGCTCAGATCGTCGTAAATCAGGCGTTCGGCCGCACGGCCACCCATGAGGGTGTAGAGCTTGGCCTTGATCTGGCTCTCGTTATGGCTGATGCGGTCTTCCTCGGGCATGAACTGGGTGACGCCCAGAGCCCGGCCGCGGGGGATGATGGTTACCTTGTGAACGGGGTCCGACCTCGGCGTGAGCCAGCCGACGAGCGCATGACCGACCTCGTGATAGGCCGTGGCTCGCTTGTCCTTGTCGGTGATGACCTCTTCCCGCTTGGCCCCCAGGATCACCTTGTCGAGTGCCGCATCGAGGTCGGCGGCGTCGACGGCCTGCTTGTCTTCGCGGGTTGCCAGGAGCGCGGCCTCATTCACGAGGTTCGCGAGATCGGCCCCGCTCATCCCCACCGTGCTGCGGGCGATCTTGTCGAGATCGACGTCGGCCGCCAGGGGGACGTTCCGGGTATGGACCTTGAGGATCTCCAGACGTCCCTTCTTGGTCGGCAGATCGACCGTGACATGACGATCGAACCGGCCTGGCCGAAGCAGGGCAGGATCGAGCACGTCGGGGCGATTGGTTGCGGCCAGAACGATCACGCTTTCGCTGGGGGAGAAGCCGTCCATCTCGGTCAGGATCTGATTCAGGGTCTGCTCCCGCTCGTCATGACCACCGCCCAGCCCGGCGCCTCGGACCCGGCCGACGGCATCGATCTCGTCGATGAACAAGATGCACGGACTGTTTTCCTTGGCCGTCTTGAACATGTCGCGAACGCGGCTGGCACCCACGCCAACGAACATCTGGATGAATTCCGAGCCCGAGATCGAGTAGAAAGGCACGCCGGCCTCACCAGCGACTGCCCGCCCCAGCAGCGTCTTGCCGGTGCCCGGCGGACCGACCAGCAAAACCCCCTTGGGAATGCGGCCGCCAAGCCGCTGAAACTTCTCCGGGTTTTTCAGGAACTCGACGATCTCATACAGCTCGCCCTTGGCGTTCTCGAGCCCGGCAACCTCCTCGAACGTCGTTCGCTGCTTCGACTTATCGTGCCGTTTGGCCGGGCTCTTGACAAAGCTGCCAAGAATTCCGCCGTCAAACTGGTCACGTGCTCGCCGCATCATCAGATAGATAAATCCCAGAAACAGAATCGTCGGCAGCAGGAGCATCAGCCAGACCAGACCATTGGCCGAGTTCGCCGGATTGGTCTCGATCCGGACCGGATCGGTGGCCTTGCTGGTCCCCTCGCGCAGCTTCTTGATGATCGGATCGATCGACTGGTCCGACGGGAAATAGGTGATGAACTTGTGCACCATCACGCTATTGGGGGACGTGCCGCTCTGATACGGCTTGTCCTCGCGCAGCTCGCCGCGGACCTCGTTGGCCTGGACCGACATTTTCTTGATATTGTTGCTCTCGACCTGGTCGAGAAACCAAGGATTGTAGTCCACCGCGGTCTCGGGCTTGGGCATGAACAGGTAGAAGATGATTGCGAAACCGCCGATCAAGAGCAGCCACAGCCAGGGGGGGGTAGGAGACCCACCGGAACCGTTTGACTTTCGCCCACTGGGTGTGGGCCGACGCGGCGTCTCCTGTTGCGGCAGTCGATTCTCCATGCGATCTCACTCAATTCCCGACGGCAAGTAGGTAAGTCTCAGCGTCATGCTGAATTTCAGCTCAGCGCGGCACGTTTCTCGTCGCACAACGTCAGCCGCAATAGAATTGTAGCTAAGATTCTCCAAAAGTTCAGGGGGAAAGTCATGAACCTGGGTAACTCCCGAATTCCTGGTGAATTGCATGCGTGCGGGCGGCAAAAACACGAGCAATGATCAGGCTCTCTGAGGGCCTTCCCGTGAGACCCGGACGAACCGCGCTGGAAGCGATCCTGAAGGGCTGTGGAATCTCCCTGACCTCGGATCAGATTGACTTGCTCTGGAGCTATCACCAGTCGCTCCGGACCGCGAACGACCGGCTCAATCTGACGCGGATTCACAATTTCGAGAACATGGTTCTGAAGCATTATGCCGACAGCTTGCTGGTCCTGAAGTTCCTCGAGCTTCCCTCGCCGCTGATCGACATGGGTTCGGGGCCGGGGCTACCCGGCATACCGCTGGCGATCGCCCGTCCCGAAACCCGAATGATCCTGGCCGAACCGCGAGGTACACGTGCTGAGTTTCTGAGCGCGGTCTGCACCCAACTCGGGCTCAGGAACGTCGAGATCTACGCGCACAAGGTGGGCTTGGACTATCCAGGAAGGGTTTCCGGCGTCATCACCCGCGCCGTGGGTACCATCTCCCGGACCCTCGAGCGCGTGGCCGCGTGCCTGGCTCCGGGCGGCCGGGTGATCTTCATGAAGGGCCCGGACTGCGACCCCGAGATCGAGGTGGCCGGGCAGACGGCAGCGGAGTTTTTCCGGCTTGCCGCCGATCATGACTATCGAATCCCCGGCACACCTCATCAACGTCGCCTGGTGATGTACGAGCGGCTGACCTCCGAGGCGCCCGTTAGCCCACGGGGACCGGCGAAGAGTGCCGGGCTCAACAGACCCCGGCGCGAGCTGTCGAGCGAGTCGAACCCGAGCTTCCGGCTCTTTCGCGACCTCCTGACCGGCCGGGGCGTCCGCAAGCACGGCCAGGCGCTGATTGCCGGTCCACGGATCATCGCCGAGGTTTGCGACCGGTTTCCTGGGCGGGTCCTGGCCTGGATCACAGACGACAGTCAATCGCCGCCGGCGGATGAGACGGTCGAGTGGTATCGCCTGAGCAAGCCACTCTTCAAGGAGCTCGACGTCGCGGGGACGAGTTCGCCCCTGCTGCTGGTCAGCGTTCCGCCGCTGCCGGCCTGGTTGGACGACGAGCCCTGGCCAGAGGGCTGCACCCTGTTCATCCCATTCCAAGACCCCGAGAACGTGGGCGCCGTGATCCGCTCGGCCGCGGCCTTTGGTGTCGCGCGGGTCGTCCTTCTCAAGGAATCAGCGCACCCCTTTCATCCCAAGAGCAGCCGCGCAGCGGGCACCGCGCTCTTTCAGGTTCCCCTGCACGAGGGACCGTCGATCCAGGAGCTGACCTCGCGGCAGGTCCCGCTGATCGCACTGGATAATTCGGGCCCGGAGCTGGACGAATCGCCCTTTCCATCCCGCTTCGGCCTGGTGGTCGGCGTCGAGGGGCCAGGACTGCCCGAGCGACTGCGCCTGGGGCAGCGGCGGCGGATTCCGATCGCCTCAGCGGTCGAGTCTCTGAACGCGGCCACGGCAGCGGCTGTCGCCCTCTATGCCTGGTCGCGGCAGCGGGCCGCGGGGCTGTGAAGCGAAAGCGCGATGTGAATGCCCTTCACTGCTTGTTCGCCTCGCCGACGATGTGGGGCAGCTCGGGCAGGATGATCCTGGTCATGGCCAGCTCGACCGCGGCGCGGGAGCCGGGCATGACCAGGATCGGTACGCTGCCGATCAGCCCACCGACCGCCCGGCTGAGGATGCAGGCGGGGCCGATCTGGGCGTAGCTCAGCATCCGGAACAGCTCGCCGTAACCCGGCAACGGCCTGGTCAAGAGCGAGCTGACCGTCTCGAAGGTCTGGTCCCTGGGGCTGATTCCGGTTCCCCCGGTCACCAGAATGGCATCGACATTCGCTCGCGAGCTCAGGTCCAGCACAATTGGTCTCATCTGGTTCGGCTCATCGGCGACGATCAGGCGCTCGACGATCCGATGGCCGGCAGCTTCCGCGAGCGAGACGATCAGGGCCCCGGAGCTGTCCGACTCAAGGGTCCGGGTGTCCGATACGGTCATGACCGCCAGATCGAGTGACGCGGGCGCGGACTGGCGATGTTCCGTGACAGCCTGGCTCATGGAGAGTTCCCTAAACGAAGAATCCTCGTGATCCAATTCGGCCAGAATTTCCAGTGTAGCATGATGCCGGTGCTGACAGACTTCTTGGCGCAATGCCTGTCCCTCAACTTCTTCCAATTCCAGTTATGATCAAGTGCGTATCGTCTTGATTGTATTGAACTTCATAGTTCATTCTGGGTGTATCAATTGAACATCATAGTTCTTTGTTATCGTGCTGCGACGATTTCCTTTAATGACCGAATACGCCCGGCCTTTTCATCCCTGAGTCCTCGCGCAACCCTGTGTGGCTCAAGGCCAGGAACCGCGAGTTCTTCCCCGGTCGTTTCGAAGATGGGGCCGGAGTCGTCTACACGTACAGCCCGTGGATTGCCCTTCGTTTTCTGGAGGGGGTCCGACTTTCGGCTCGATTGTTCTGGGTCGAGTAATAGCTTTTCTGCCCGAACCACCCCTCTCGCCCAGGTATTCAATCCACCATAAAGCAAGGGCCGTGCCGTCCCCCGGTTTCGTTCAACGGGATTGTATCCGGAGGGCCGAGACGGCCCGCTTGATCGCGCTGCCCCGAAGCGGCCCTCCGGATACAACCTTCTTCATTTGGGTAAGGTGTCCCCGGAACCCAGCAAACGGGTGAACAGCCGGCCCATCCCAACAACCAGCATTCCCACTTCCCCTACTAACAACACGATCAAAAACGCAGGGATGAGATAGAGGGCCAGAGCAATGTGGACCAGCCGACATGCCAGGTTGGCACTGGTCGATGGTGCGCACGACCCATCGAGCACTAGGCTGGCGGTTGGTTTTAGGACGCACTCCTGCGGCTCGTTTCGGGTTTCGTGTGTAGCCACGGTATTGATGAAGGCGCTATCCATTCGGAAGACTCGATGTTAGGGTAAAGGAGCGGATGAAAGTTGAGTTCAATAGATCAAAACTCTCTCCATTTAGCATTATTCCATCGAGCTAGCCATGCATTCAAGACGGTGTTGACAAATCGATACACGGGTGCACCAGATCGACACCTCGCAGGTCCGTCCGAGCGAACCGTCCGTATCGAAGGGGAGTTCCGGGGACACCATACCTAACTGCTGGGGCGAATTCCGGAAAATCAGGAAGAGCAAGGAGAGAAGAGACATTGCGGCTTATGGCCATCCCGCAGGCACGCCTGGAGCCACTGGCGTTGAGCGCCTCCGGCCACGAGAGAATGGTCAACGGTTGGGCGGCGGCGAGTGGGGAGAGACGGATTGATTTTGTCTGCAGGAATCGCCTGTTTCGGTGACATACTGAAATAGCGGGGGTGCTCGTCGAGATCGGGTCCCGTTCGGTCTTAACCAATTCGGCAGTCGGTTGCATGCAGTAACCAGCGGGAGGGTCTGCGCACGGCCTGACCCCGCTGATTCTGGCGGTAGGTGGCTCGGGTGGCGTGGGGCGTGAGGGCGTGGGGGGTGAGAATAGTGGTCAGTAACCAGTAGCCAGTGAAATCGAAGAGATGCGACACGAAGCTGCGGATGTAGCTGTTATGACTGGCCGACAACCAGGACATAACCCAGTGTGCGACCACTGGTACCCCACCAAGACGTGCGGCCGGAGTAATCCGACGGTGCGAAGCTCTTGGGGCAACGTAACCTCACCCGATTTGGGTGGCCGGGTCTCTCGCGAGAGAACCCGACGACTGCTAGCGCCAAAGCGGTCGGGGGCCAGGGTGGATGGCATGGCTAACTCAGGTGAACTGCTGATAAACGCCGTCAATTCAAGCAAGCCAAAGGCGCTGATAGGCTTGAACCAAAAGGCAAATGGCCAGGTGCAGGGGTTCTCTTTTCCCCTGCCGTCGCTGTCGAGCCATCGGCGAATAGGCAGAGCCTAAACCATCCGTGGTACATCCGTGGAACGTGGTAAGCCCGTCGTCCTCCCCTCGGGGTAGGCCCTCCGCAAGGGGGTTGCCGATGGGACGGCGGGTAGAGGATGGGGGAAGAAGCGAATGCCGTCCAGTATAACCGGACGGATAGGGGTTGAGTCCCCCGGTGAGATCACCCCGCGCGAAAGCGGACTGACTTCCCTTGGGTGTCTCCGCACGAGAACCTCTGAGCAACTGGCTTGGGAGACAGAGCAGATGACGGCAGCTTGCTGCTGGTGCGGTCTCCGGCGTGTTACGCCCATCAGCTCCAGACCAGTATCGTGCAGGTGGTGCGCTTGCGCCCCACCGGGTTCCGCGAGGGGCCTTGAGAGAGGCTTGAGCTGCATGAAGGGAAACTTTCACGTGCAGTTCTTAGGCCGGAGTTCCAGAGCACTTTTTCTGTATCCCTTTGATACAAAAAAGGTTAGGTGAAATTCATGCCATCTATGGCGTCCAATAAACACTAATTTATTAGATGACGAATCTCTTTGCTGGCAAATACCTTATGTCGTTTCTGACCATCGTTTTTTAGTGGCTACAAAAGAAG
>JAFAHT010000433.1 GCA_019237095.1 Planctomycetaceae bacterium | reverse complement strand
TAATCGAGCCCGACCCCGCCCCACCTCCGAGGGGATTGAAACCCTATGGCCCACGGTTCAGGGAAGAACTTGCAACCTTGCGAGCCCGACCCCGCCCCACCTCCGAGGGGATTGAAACTAAGCAAGAAGGCGTTGAGCAGGGCTTGCCAGATGGACCAGCCCGGCCCCGCCCCACCTCCGAGGGGATTGAAACCCGCTGGCCGAGATTTGCTCCATGGCCTTCTGCATGTGTGGGAGCCCGACCCCGCCCCACCTCCGAGGGGTTTGAAACACGGGCTCCCCAGGCAACCCGCTCCCCAGGCAACCTGCGAGCCCGACCCCGCCCCACCTCCGAGGGGTTTGAAACATCAGTCGATGCTTGCATTCCTTATGAATGTTGTTCTCGGAGCCCGACCCTGCCCCACCTCCGAGGGGTTTGAAACGCGATCCCGAGGATCGACCGCACGGCCTCGCGGTCGTGGGAGCCCGACCCCGCCCCACCTCCGAGGGGTTTGAAACGTCTCTTGCTCGTGAACTCGTCGTACGCACTCGCGTACGGAGCCCAACCCCGCCCCACCTCCGAGGGGATTGAAACTCTTCCCGGCGACCGAATTGAACCGACGGGTGACGTGCGTGGTCACCATCGGTCCCCACGCAGTCCTCCCGGCGTGTGCCACGGGGTTCATGGGGCTTGAACGCGGGCGGCCGATCTGGAATCGTGGGTCGGTGGTTATCCGGAGGAAGAACCCGGCTTGAGGGACGGCATGTCGTGGGCGTGGAACAGCGACCGCTTGACTCGGCTCTCCGCGCAATTCGGGTGAAGGTGTGGAGGCTGCACCTGGAGACGCCGGGTGTGGTGGCCACGGTGCCGATGCTGCGGGGCGTCTGGGGGGCGGCCCTGAGGGCCGAGTCGGAAGCGTGCTACTGCCGCCTCTTCGAGGGGGCTGAATCGGAGCGTCCCCGTCACCTGATGCGGCCGCGCCCCAGGTGGCTCAGCCCGCGCCCGCCGTCGAGTTCCTGCTGTTTCCCGCGACGACAAACCTGCTCGACGACCGAGACGACGGGGAGATCGCCTGGACTGCTTGGGACCGGGCCTGCCGGCAGGGGCTGGGGCCTCATCGCCACCCCTTCCGCATCAGTTCCGTCGTGCCTTTGGCGTGGGATGGCTCGGCGCTCGAGCCGGCGCGGAGGCAGCCGGGTTTTGTGCTGGAAGACCTGCCCTGGCCGGCCGGAAACGAGGAAACGCCGTGCCGGCTCGAATTCCCCGCACCGCTCAGGCTGCTGCGCCAGGGCAAGCTCATCGCGTCACCGACTCCGGCGGACATCGTCCTGGCGGCCCTGCACCGGGTCTGCGCCTTGGCCGGGCCCGACACCGACCCGCTCTGGGCAGCGCGGCGGTACTGGCTCGAGCTCAGTCGTGCTGTCCCCTGCGAACCCTGGCAGGGACGCCGGCTCGACCTTGTGCGCTACTCGGGGTCGCAGAAGGCCGAGGTCGAGCTGCGCGGTGTTGCCGGCTCGCTCGCCCTTCCCGTCGGTCCCGGCCCCCTTTCGCCCCTCTTGGCCGCCGCGGCGTGGATCCACATCGGCAAGGGGACCGTGATGGGCTTGGGCCAGATCAAGATCACCGCCTGAGACCGAGCGGGGGTGGACTTGATTCCGATGACAAGACGACTGAGAATGCGGGGATGGAAATCCGTGGTCGCGTCCACAACGGCGTCGTGGTGCTGGAGGGCGAGCTTCCATTGCCGGAAGGCACGGAAGTGATCGTCTCCTCCGGGGCTGCGCCCGAGACAAAGCCAGTCGGGCAGCAACGGATCGAGTTCCCTCTTGTCCGGTCCAAGCACCCCGGCAGTCTGCGATTGACCGGCCAGCGCGTCGCCGAGTTCCTGGAAGAGGATGATGTTCCTGCCTGACATTAATGGATCCATAATAGGTTAAGCCAAGAAAACCAGCCTCACCGCCACCCTCGCCTAAACCTTTGGTCCCAGGAGACTTGCGGCGAAAGTGGCGAAATTCCCCCCCCCCGAAACACAGGAAGAGCGTTGCCATTATCGGGCAGGTTGCGTCAATGCATCGTCCGGGTATGAGGCAGGCCCCGATTCCCCCAGGGAAGGTAATTCGCTTAGCTTAGGCAGCCAAAGCCTGCAAAGGGACTGACGAAGTCGCGAGTATTGCGCGCCTCCAGTTCATCGTGCGGCGGTTCCCGACGCCGAATTATGAATGCCGGAAATGAGGCTTGCAACCCGGAAGGTGGCAAAACGAGTCGCGTTTGACTTTGTTCATCGCCCCGTCGGTCAGGCGAAATGCGTTTCCACGACGCTTCCATCAACATCCGAAAGCCGTTATGGTTGAGAGTCCCAACACCAAGACCAAATGCGTGGTTCGCCGCGCGATAACGACAACAGGTTGACTTATGAGTCAAGACGAAACACAGGCTGATCCCAGCGTGGTGCTCGATCTGCTTGAAGCGTTTCGACATTCCAAAACGATGTTTGCTGCTGTCTCGTTGGGTGTATTCGATGCCCTAAAGCCGGGGCCTATGTCACTGGCCCGACTGACCAAAACGTTGAACGTCGATATGGATGCTCTTCAGCGCCTCCTCGACGCCTGCGTAGGATTGCAACTTCTCTTGCGACAAGGCGAAGACTACCGGAACACACCGGCTGCGACCGCCTACCTCTGTAAGGACAGCCCTAATCGGTTGATTGACTATATCGGTTACTCAAATAAGGTTTTATGGAGACTATGGGGTAACCTCGAAGACGCGATTCGAGAAGGCACAAATCGGTGGCAACAAACCTTTGGCTGGGATGGGTCGATATTTTCTAGCTTCTTCAAGACTGAAGAGGCTACTCGGGAATTCCTGTTGTCGATGCACGGATATGGGCTCGTCAGTTCGCCGAACGTCGCGGCTGCCTTCGATCTGAGCCAGTTTCGGCGGCTGGTTGACTTGGGAGGCGCAACAGGACACCTCGCGATCGCCATCTGCCAGCGCTATCCGGGCATGAAGGCCGTCGTCTTCGACCTACCCGGGGTTGGTCCACTCGCACGCGAGATAATCGCTGCCTCGCCCGCGGCCGATCGCATCGACGTTGTCGCCGGTGACTTCTTTGCCGACAATTTGCCCGAGGGAGACCTTTTCACGCTGGGCCGCATTCTCCACGACTGGACCGAATCGAAGGTCCGGACGCTGTTGGGCCGGATTTTTGACCGGCTACCTTCCGGCGGTGCAGTGCTCATCGCGGAAAAACTGATCGACGAAGATCGAGCCGGCCCGAAATGGGCCCAAATGCAAAACCTCGGCATGCTGCTCTACACCGAGGGTAAAGAGCGGACGTTAACCGAATATAAAGAAATCCTTCACAGCGTAGGCTTTGCCGAAGTGAGAGGAGCGACGACGCCAACGCCGCTCGACGCCATACTGGCGTTGAAGGCTTAGACTTAGGCGTTAAACAAGTGTGGTCCGAGGCTCGTGCCGTGGGCGTGACGCAAAAAGACTCGGAATGTCCCGGAGTTTCCGGCACATTGGGTCAACCAAACACCAACCTAGTGGCCCAAGACCCAAGGAGATTTCAAGTGAAAATGATTCCACGCCGTCATCACGCTGCTGCCAAGCGGAAGATTCGCCGTCGGCTCGATCGTCCGGTCACTAACTATCGCTTGAGCCGGTATTACCTCGACCAACATCCATTACGGGGCTGGCACCAAGACTCAGGCCATCGCCTGAGGCGGAATCGGCGCTGTCCACCTGCTGGTCCGCAAGCTGGGCTTGGCCGAGGCGATCGACGAACGCCTTCACTTGCTCAAGTTGCTCCGCGAGTACCTCCACCAGAGCACCTGCCTTTTGGAGGTCTTGATGTGAATCTCGGCGATCAACACAACTCCTTGTCGGAACTCACTTAATTTGTGGCTGGCCCTGGCGTTCGACGTCCATTTCCACCACCTTGACGCCAAGCGTTGGTTCGACGGCTTGCCGACCGGGTCGTTCTGCTTTTGCCGGCTGACTCAGCAAGGGTTCCTCCGACTCGCATCCAACCCCAAGGTCTTCAAAGAGGATGCCGTATCCCTGAGCGAGGCATGGGACCTGTACGACAGGATTTTGAGCGATCCACGGGTCGCTTTCGTTCACGAGCCGAGCGATATCGAAATCCACTGGCGGGCATTCACCCGGCGGTCGACTTTTTCGCCGAATCTCTGGAGCGACGCGTACCTGGCTGCTTTCGCTCGCGCGGCAGGGCTCGAGCTGGTGACCTTCGACAAGGAAGGGCTTTGCCCAGTTCCCGAGCCTGAATTGTACGATCCTTTCTTGATAACCGACTTCGAGACACGGAGACAAGGAGAGAACGGGCATTGCGGCGGCTGCCCATCCGGCAGGCACGCCTGGAACCACTGGCGTTGAGCGCCTCCGGCCACGAGAGAATGATCAACGGTTGGGCGGCGGCGAGTGGAGAGGAACAAATGATTTTGTCCTTAAAAATCGCCTGGTTCGGTGACATACTGAAATAGAAGAGCCGCTCGTCGAGATCGGGTCCGTTCGGTTTTTGGCAATTGGGCAGTCGGTGTCAGGCAGTAGCCAGCGGGGAAGGTCTGTGCACGGACCTGACCCCGCTGGTCCCGGCGTGGGGCGTGGGGGCACGGAGCGTGGGGCGAAAGCATAGTGGCCAGTAGAGCCGAAGGAAGCGAGCTGGTGGTGAGAGAAAAGCGCCAAAACGAAGCCAATTTGCTCGTGGTGTTAATCATTGGCATATTGTGACTTAGAACGAATAAAAGCGGAATCGAGCAGGAAAAACGAACCCAATTTCCGGCCGGCGGGAGGCGGGTCGCACGCGATTGCTGGGAGACCACAAGGAGCGACCCCGCGAGCGGGGTTCCCCCCGGAGGAACAAGAGGAATGAGTGAACTGCCTCTACGATCCCTTCCCGTTGCATTCAACGCTTCCCCACCTCCTGAACCTCCTTGTGGCTGGTCTGAGCGCGGTTTGTTCCCTCTTGTCTGTTGGAACTCTGCGTTTTCTAGACATTTCTAGACATTTTACGGGCCATCTGTTCAGGCTATGGATATCCGGCTCAACGCGCTGCCAATACTTCCGTCTGCGCTCGGATCGCTTCTGGCTGCGTGAACTCCGCGTTTTCTCGACATTTCTCAACATTTTACGGCTCATCTGTTCAGTCCATGGATACCCAGCTCGGCGCGCGGCATCGATGGCGGACCCCAACGATCCACCGAGGTCGTGCTCAACGAACGATCTCTGCCGGTATCGCGTAATAAACCCGAGAGGAAAGAAAACATGCGTCAACCGCAACTTTGCAGCATGCCAGGACGTGGCTCCTCCCGGGCACCACTTGTGGTCGGCCTCGAGGCAGGGGTTTCCGCCGCGAAGAACTTGATAAAGCCAAGTCGATTGCGCCGCGGCTGGCTCCTGGCGATCATGGCGGGGGCGATGGTGGGGTGGTCCACGGCTGCCGATGCGCCGCGACAAACGAAGCGGCCCCCGCAGCTTTGGGCCATCGTCATTGGTGTCGAGAACTACGTTGACCCCGCGATCCCCGACAGCCCGTCGGCCGCGGACCACGCCCAAAATATCGTCCAATGGTTCCGCGCGGCGGGGTGGGAGAATCACAAGCAGCTTCTGTTCCGGGACTTCGGCAACGCCAAACCGGGCAAGCCGGAGGCACCCGCCTCCAGTATCCTGCCGACACAGAACAATCTGAAATGGGCCGTGGACGAGTGGCTCGACCCCCGGGCCGAGGCGGGCGACCTCGTCGTGATCTATTTCGCCGGCCAGGCCGCGACCGTTGCTTCGAGAGCGAGTCCGCAGTCCGAGCCCAGGGTCGATCATTACCTGCTGCCGATCGACGCGCGAAAGACCGACGTGAGGGGCACCGGCTGGTCGCTTGACGAGGTTGTGGACCGCTGCGCCCTGAGGCGGATTCGCGTGGTCTGCTGGCTGGCGACCGGCGTTGAGCCGACCGCGACGCCCCCTCGCCCCGCGGGGCAGCCCCCGGTGGCGGCGGTGCCCGCGGCGTCCCAATGGCTGAAGCGCCTGACCCGCTGGCCCGGCGTGACGGCCTGGCTCGCCTCGAACCGGCCGATGGGCTTCGGCCAGCCGGCCGCTCCCTCAGACGCGTTCACCGCGGCCCTCCGCCGGGGACTGGGCGACAACGAGCATCGGAACAGCCTGGCCGAGTGCCTCAAGCAGCTCCAGCAGGACTCCCGGCTGGGACTGCAGGGCTTCCAGGCCAGGGGCCGAGTGCCCGCGGAGCTCAGCCTCTGGAAAGACCAATTCAGCCTCAACATCGAGCCGCCCCGGCCCGAGATGGTACTCCAGGTCGGCCATGCCGACCGGGTCACCGCACTGGCCTGCTCGGCCGACCAGCGCCTGCTTTTCAGCGCGAGCATGGACTCGACGGTGCGCGCCTGGTCGCTCGTCGATGGGGCCTTGCTCCACGTCTGGACCGGCCAGACCGTCGGCGCCACCGCGCTGGGGCTGAGCCGCGGCGAGACGCAGTTGGTCATCGGCGGCGGCCGCGGGACGGTGAACGTGGCCGACCTCCGCGATTTCTCGCTCGCGACGACGCCAAGGCCGCCACACGCCAAGCGAGTCGAGCAGATCACGATGCTCCCCGATGGCAACCATTTCATCTCGATCGACCGGGACGGCGCGGCACTGGGCGACCTTCGAGTCTCACCTCTGGACACCACGCCCTGGCCCGGCCAGGGGCTCATCTGCGTGGACGTCGCCTGCGGCGGGACACCGGGCAAGGGAACCATCGCCGGAGTATTCACCGATGGTTCGGTCCGGATCTACGACGCCAGCCGGCCCGTTGGCGCACCCGTGGACACTCGGGAAGGCCGGCCCACCGCACTGGCCTGCTCGCCCGACGGCCACACGCTCGCCCTGGGGTTCAAGACCGGCAAGGTCGTCCTCCGCAACGTCGCCAGACACGCCGAGACCGAGCATCAGATGGCGGACCACCCGATCCGCAGCCTGGCGATTGCTCCGACCGGATGGATCGCTGTCGGTCACGACCGGGGCCTGCGGCTCGCGGCCGCCGTGGGCGACCCTGCCGCCGGCGAGGCCAGGCGGAAGATGTCCGACCTGCTCGACCGGCCGGCAGCGAGCGTCGTCTTCGACGCCAATGGCCGTCGCCTGGCGGCCTGCACCGCCGGCCTCGGCGGCGTCAGGGTCTGGCGGCTCGAGGACGACGGCACCCCACGGACGATCCACGACGACCCCAAGGTCCGGGCCTCGGTCGTGGCACTTACGGCCGAGGGCCGCGTCCTGGTCACCGGCGGGCTCAATGGCAAGATCGAGACCCGGAACCTCGACGCCGAGGCTGCACTTCTCAGCGAGCGGGCCTGGACCGTCTCCGCCAACCGCGGCAAGGTGGTGCAGATCGACGGGAACCGAGCCCGGAGCCGCCTGCTGGTGCTCACCAGCGATTTCAAGGCCCAGCTCTGGGATCTCAAGAATCGCACCTGCCGCCGGCTCCCGGGCTCCTGGTCCTCGGCCGTCTTCCTTGAAGACGATAACCTCGCCTTGACCGCTAGCGCCGACGCCCCGCGGGAAGCCGGCAAGGTTGTCCGCGTCCATCACGACCCCGACCGGGCACGGTTCGAGCCTGACTCCCACTTCTTCGCGCGGACCTCCGGCACGTTCAAAGTCCCCGAGTACCTGGCCTTCGAGCGGCTGACCCGCTCGTCGGACGGCTCCCGAGTCGCCGCGACCGCGGCCGCGTCGCAGCAGCCCCTCGTCTGCGTCTGGGACACAAAGACGGGGGAAATGACTCACTGGCTGAGCGGCCGGGACGATCCGGTCCGCACTCTGGGCTTCTCCGCCGACGCTCGGCGCCTGGTGACGGCCGGTGATAACCCCGGGGCCCAGCTCTGGGACCTTGCCGCCGCGCCGGGCGAGCTCAAGACTCCCGAGGTCACGTTCCAGGACCCCGGGATCTCCAGAAACGTCACTTGCGTAGCGATCCGATCCGGCACCGAACAAGTTGTCACCGGGCACAGCGACGGCAAGATCTACCTGTGGTCCCGGAAGCCTGGGCAAGCCCATCCGGTGGTCACACCCCTGGTCCAGGACGTCTTTGGCGGCGCGATCAAGGCGCTCACGTTCACTGGCGGGGGGCGGAACCTGGCGGCGGCCGGCGAGGGCACCAGCCTCTGGCTCGGGCCGGTCGAGAAGCAACTCAGGGTGTTCGAGGGCCTCGACGCGTTGCGACCCCACCACTTCGAGCGGATCAACAGCCTGCTCGCCTGGGACGACCCGGGCCTCCTGATCAGCGGCAGCGATGACACCACCGTCCGGTTCTGGGACCTCAACCGCCATGCCCTCTGGGGCACCTTCTCCGCCACCGGCCCGACACGAGGCGAAGATAAGAACATCCCGGTCCAGGACCTCGACTGGGTCTTCTTCACGCCCGGCGGGTTCTTCGACTCCTCCGCCGCTGGCGAGGACCTCGTCAAGTTCTGCCGCCGCGACCAGGCAAAGCCCATGGTGGGCTGCAACAAGGAGCTCTTTCGCCGCGGCCTGAGCGGCCTGATGCTTGAGGGGAAAGCCCTGGTCTCGACCGGCGTGCCCGAGGATTCGCCCCCCATCTCGATCCTCCAGCCGCTTCGCCCTGACTCCTCGTTACCGGACACCGAGCTGGCGATCACGCTCGGCGACGCCGGCTGGTCCGACGTCACCCTCTTCCACAACGAGCGCCCGGTCGAGACAGGGCTTGAGCAGCGAAAGCCCCCCATCACGATCAAGACCCGGCTGGTGAAGGGAGTGAACCGGTTCGCCGTGATGGCCAGTGGCGAGGGCGTCGGCACCAGCCTCTCTGACCCGGTGGAGGTCACCTACGACGGGTCGATGGACCCCAGCCGGCTGCACATCGTGGCCCTGGGCGTGGGCAGCTACAAGGACGAACAGCGAAAGCTCAAGTATGCCAAGCCCGACGCATCGCGGATCAGCGAGGTACTGAGCGCCCGGGGCCTCGACGCCGCGGGCAAACCGGGGCTGCGGTGCTTCCTGGCGGACGATGAGGTGACCCCGGAGAAGATCGACGAAGTCTTCAGGGAGATCGCCGCGGCCGTGCGGACCAGCCCCCAGGACAAGGTCGTCGTCTTCCTTGCCGGCCACACCGGCGTGTTCAACACCAACCGCTTCTGCCTGCTCTTGCCCAAATACCCGTTTCCGGCGGACGCGCCCATCGTGGTCGCCGCCCGCGGAGCAGCCCCACCTACCGACGCCCCGCTGGATCCCAAGGCGGTGCTGCCCTACTCGGTGGTGGCGCTCAACCTGATGCGGCTGAAAGCACTCGACCGCCTGGTGATCGTCGATGCCTGCCAGGCCGAGGCGATCCTCTCCGATCCACAGGTCGAAGCGATCCGGGAGTGGATGGAAGTGAACACGCGGAAGTCGCGGACGTCGTACCTGATGGCGGCACGTCGCGGCGAGCTCGCCTTCGAGGTTGACCCGCTTGGCCATGGCCTGTTCACCTACACCCTGCTCCGCGGCCTGGGCTCACTCGAGCCCGGGAAGGAGCCGAAGCAGATCGCCAAGTTGAAGCTCCCTCCCAACGCCGACTTCAACCACGACGGCATCGTGACCACCGCCGAGCTCGACGCCTACGTCAACCAGCACCTGAAAGAGATCGCCGCCGTCTTCCCCGACCTCGTCGCCAGCCGCGAAGCCGAGGAGCTGCCCGGCCGCCCGCGCACCCCCGCCGGCATGCTCCAACAGCACCCCGTCCTCCAGAGCTACGGCACCCCGTTCCCCCTGATCCCTCTCATCCCTCAGCTACCAGCACGAACCGCCGGCAATCGGTTCTGAATGCGGAATTCGGAATGAATACAAATTGAATTGATTCCCCATTCCACATTCCGCATTTATGTGGAGTGTCACGGACATCCGAACAGGGCGCGGGGATCGACGTCGTCGGGGAAGTAGGCGTCGGCTTCCTGGAGCCGCTCGCTGAGCTCGAAGACCACCTGGTGCAGCTTCCTGCGGAATGCTTCCAGGGTGTACGTCTCCGCGCCGGCGCCTTGGAGGGCGTTGACGACCCCCTGGGCGAAGAGCCCGAGTTCGGCGCGCTGGTTCACGTCGCTGGGGCCCTCCTTCGAGGCCACGAAGGTGATGACCCGCCGGTTCTGCCGCAGGTCCCGGACCCAGGCCTTGATGCTGCTCTTGAGTTGTGGATCCGGCAGTTCGTGGACGCCGTCGACGAAGAGCAGCACCCGGCAGCCGTAGTCGCTGATCCGGCCCAGCAGGTCGGAGATGTCGCGCGTGAGGATGGCCGGCTGGACTGCGGGGCCCGGACTGGGCACGCTGTCGGCGGCCGTGACGAGTGAGTCTCCAGGGAGCTCCAGGACGTGCGACGAGATCACGACCGCGACGACGTCGCCGTGGTGAAGCTGCTTGCCCTGCACCCGCTTGTTCAGCTCGTCGAGGGCATTGGTGATTGACTTCACCGAGGCCTTCCCACCGACCCGCACGAGACGGTCCCCCTTCTCGTCCGACCGGCACTTCGCGCCATCGCGCGAGACCAGGTGGTCGGCCAGCGAGCCGGCCAGGGTCTCTGCATCCTTGTCGGCGAACGGGACGGGAGGGAGCAATTGACGGTTGGCGGACTGCTCGTTGCCAATGGCCAGCACGATCAGCCGGCCCGCGGGTTGCGGGGGCTGAGGTGCTGGAGGCTTTTCCTTCGGCGCGTAGATCAGGTCCATCGTCTCGGTGCGCGAGGTCTGGTTCTCGCTGGTCGCCTCGACCGCCAGCCGCACTTCGCGGCCGGGTGTCAGCCGCAGCCGCAAGACGTCGCTGTGTCGGGTGGCCGGCGCCGCCAGCGGCGGAAGCTCGATCGGCTGCTCATCGATCACCACGCGCCGGGCGGTTAGCCTGGACGATTCTGGCGCGGTGATGTTGAGCTCGATCTGCGGATCGGCAGCGCCCACCTTCCAGAGCAGCCCCGGGGCAGGCAGTCGAATGCCCCCCACGACCGGTCCGAATGTGATCTTCGGAGGCTGGTTATCCCTGGCCTGCTGATCGAGCGGCGGGGTGCCGGCGGGGGGCCCCGCGACTCGGAGCGCGGTGTCCAGGTCGCCCGTTCGCCAGAGCTGCTCCAGGATCGCCGGCTTCTGCATCGTCGCGGCATAGGTACCCATCGGCACGAAATCGGCCGACCGGCTGGCGCGGTAGTCGGCGTTGATGTGCCAGCCCAGGTAACGCCAGTCGCCGACGATCGAGGTGTTGTAATAGCCCTGAGGCGTCCAGAGAACCCATTCCTTGTCCTCGCCCATCATCAGGGTCAGCACGGGATTGTTCCGCTTCGTAGTCCCGATCCGCGGCAGGGGAACATCGAGGACGCCGATCGGCGGAGGGAGAAAGAGGGTGCGGCGAACGCGCACCGCGATGACGTCAAGGTTGGGCGCCGAGACTCTGGCCCGGTCGAGGAACTGGTCGATCTGTTCGGGCGTGGTGTAGTCCGTGTGGCCGGTGCCGCGCGCGATCCCGGCCCAGGTGATGACGTCGCCGGGGAGCAAACCCATGGCGGCGACGAATCCCTTTGGCTCGACCTCGTCCACCTGCCAGGCCCGGTCGGCACGCTGGCTGAGCGCGGCACCGAGCCCAGGCCGGGTGTCACAGCCCGCGAGCGGGTAGATCATGATCGTCTGGTCCTCCGAGCTGCTGGCCAGCCAACGGCCGTCGGGCGAGGGAACGACCGAGACGACCGGGCTACCATGCCCTGCGAAGAACCTGGTCCTCGCCCCGGTCTCCAGGTCGCAGAAGATCACTCCCGTCTCGCAGCCGACCGCCACCGTCGCCCGCGGATGGCCCGGCCCGGCGGGGACCATGGTGGACGACCACCAGTTCCGCTCGGTGTCGCGGTTGAGCTCGAACCGCCACCGGCGCCCGCCCTGGTTTACCGCCTCGAGGACGAAGGTCTGAATGTCGCCCTGCAAGCTCCACCCGGAGAGGCTCGTGATGGCGCGGCGGAGCTGGTCGCGGGTCACACGCCGCCGCTGCTGGCTGCCGAAATCATAGCCGAGATACTCCGCCGGGTTGGCGGGATCGGCGGCCGTCCGGAGGAAGCCGACCGCCTGGCTGTCGGCCGTGAACCCGAGGTCGAAGGGCGTGCTCCCCCTGCCCTTCAGCTCCAGGCGCGGCCGATCCGGGTTGCGGAGATCCTGGATCAAGACAGAGTGGGCATGGCCGCCGGAGAAAGCCAGGAGGTTTCCCGATGGGCTGAACGCCGCCGCGCGGACCAGGCCGAGAACGCGGTCGCGGCGGATGAGATCGCCGTTGGGTATCGCCCGGAGCTCCATGTCGGTGGAGAGCGCGAGTGGATCGATCACCACTGGCCGGTCGCTCATAATCCCGGCAGCCAGACGGGTGCCGTCTATCGATATCGTGATGAATTCGACAGCGCCCTGGGTCGCCATCGTCGGCAGTTTCAGCGTGTTGCCCTGGAGCCGATTGCGGAGGTCGAACCGCCACAGGTTCCCGCCCTCCGAGCCGACGAAGACCCACTGGCCGTCGGGGCTGATGGCCACGGCGTTCAGCGGGTCGCGACCGGACCGGATGGCTTCCTGGGTTCCTCGCGCGACGTCCCACAGGCGGATGGCCCCCTCACCCCCGACGGTTACCAGGCGCTGGCCGTCCGGGCTGAACGCAAGGGCCCGGACGCCGCCTCGGTGGCTCGGCAGATCAGCCCTCTCACCCGGGAGGATCCAACCCGCGAACTCTGGCAGGGTCCAGAGGATGACGCGTCCATCGCGTCCGCCGGAGGCCAGGAGCTTGCCGTCAGGGCTGAAAGCCAGGCACTGGACGGCGTTCACGTGGCCGACGGCCTGGGGATTGTCGTCGGGCGGCGGTAAAAGGCGGCGGATCACCTCGCCGGTGGAGACCCGCCCATCGCGAGCCTCGGGCGTGACCAGCCCAGGGAAGCGGAAGATCGTCATGTCGCCGCGGCGGCTCTCAACGCCGTATCCCGCCACCGCCAGGTACGACTGGCCCTGAGGGTCGGGCTTGCTAGCGGCGATCGCGTAAATCGACCCCGCCAGCCCGCGCCAGATTGGCGGCCGGAGCGACCGCGCCAGTCTGGGCTCGGCCCTGAGGTCCCACACGTTGACGAGCTTGTCCTCGCCCGCGGTCAGAAGCGTTTCCTCGTCCCACCAGAGAACGCTCCGAACCCGAGCATGGTGCCCGCCGGTCTCCACCCTGAGGATCGGCATGCGGTAGTTTCTCACCTCGTCTTGCGCACAAGCGACCTCGGGGGCAAGCAGCAGGCTTCCCAGGCAGATCAGGCAGATCACAAAACGCCCGCGCGAGACTCGTCCCCCGCCTCGCTCCAGGACGTGCCGCGCTCGGCAGCCGCGGCCAGTAGAGACCCCTTGTAGATAGATCCGCGACCCGTGATCATTGTGGCACATCGGTTGATTCCTCAGTGCTTCCGTCCGTAAGGACCACTCGGCCGTTGAACCGGCTTGGACCAAGCACGTTTGCCTCTCCCGGCCATGCTCCATCATGATCCATCTTCGTAACTCTTGAACAGTCTTCAAGCGCGTATCCACATTGTATTGGCCTGTCGCTTCTCCGGTCCTCTCGGGTTTCTGGCTCTGGCAGCCCCGTCTCATCCACTCGGCATGTACGAGGGGAGCGCGCGTGCCAGAGCCCTCGTTCAGCGAGGGTCTCCTGACCACTGCCCGAACCAGCCTGTGCAAGACCAACGTCTCACCGGTACTGAACGGGCGTGTGGTAGAGAAAAGTAGAGATTCACCGCTTTTCTCGCCACGACGCCGGCCGCCGGCCGAGAATTGAAGCTATGAAAGGGAGGTGAAGGTCGACGCGACGGTTTGCAGAACCGCTGAACCTGGGGAAGACTAACCAGGATCAGCACCGACACCGCCGCCCGCCTCACCCTGGTAGGCGCCGCCCGCGATTCGCTCAAGCAGATTCTCGGCCTCTCCCAACTCGACGCCTGACCCGCTGCATGAAACGTTGGCAGGCACGGACGTTTCTGCTAGAATGACCGCGAGCGTGAAATCAATCAGTGCAAGGATCAGACTATGGCAACGATACAGGGCATCGCGGGCAGCAAGGAAGCGGCGATCATCGCCCGCATCGTCCACCCCGAAAAGGACGACGCGCCGGATGATGACATCGCCAGGGCCATGCTGCGGCTGAGCCTGGACCAGAGCGATTTGGACCGGCTGCATGAGCTGGTCGTCAAGAATCAGGACGACGCCTTGACGCCCGCCGAGAAGACCGAGCTGGAGAGCTACCTTCGCATCAGCCTCATGATCGATCTGATGCACGCCAAGGCCCTCTGTACCCTCAAGAAGCACGGTTAGGACGGCCCATGGCATGGATGCCGCGTTGGAACGGCTGGTGCGGCATCGCGCCGGCGGGCGGTGCGAATACTGCCGCCTGCCGCAGCTCGGATCGCGTGCCCCATTCGAGATCGACCATATCATCCCTCGCAAGCATCACGGACCCACCGTCGCGGGCAACCTCGCGTTATCGTGCGTCTACTGGAAGTAGCAGACACGGTGCCTCCATCTTGATGAGCCGTTGATCCTCCCGTCTTCCTGCGATCGGATCAACGGTGAGGTGGTCAACGCCGTTCCTTCGGCGTGGTGAGTTCGGGCGGATATTCCACGACGCCGCGGTGTGACAGGGTAGCCAGCTTGCGAAGCCGCTTCACCTCCTGCTTGTCGGCCCAGAGGACCCACAGGTGTTGCGCGGGGGTCCGGCGGGAGTGGAGCCACCCCCGGCGTGCCCAGTCGGCGAGCTTGCCAGCGGACACAGGGATCGCTTCGGCCAGCTTCGGCAGCCACCACTCGTGCGGCCCGAGTTGGCTGGCGTACTTCTTCTCGTTCGACAGGCCGCGGCGCACGAGCAGCTCATGGACGAGCTCGGGGTAGAACGCGCCGCAACGCTTCGGCGGAACGAACCCCTCCTGGTTCAAGCACACGGCGATCTGTGCCGCTGTGCAACCCTCGTGGCGCAACGCGACGATCCGGTCCATGAGCTTGTCGAGGTCGCGGAGCTGCTCGTAGGTCCTGACCGGCCGCACGACCTCGTGCCGGCTGGTGAACCCGCCGTGCCAGTGAATCGTGATGTTAACATATTCACTGTCGTTCTTCACGTGGACCACGACCTTTTCCACCAAGTGTCGGACGATCTCCTTGCGATCCCGGTGGGTCGTGCCCGGCGCGTGCCAGAGCGCGGGGAGATCGGAGGAGAGTGCCGCGATCCGCGCCCGCTCCTGGAGTGTGAGTTGGGGAGGCTGTTCGCGGAGAAAGCGGTCGTAATCGTCGCGGACCTGACGCTCGGCCCGCAACGTTTCCTCCCACCGCTGTTCCAAGGATCGGGCCACGAGGCGGTTCTCCGGGTCGACGGCCCGGTACCGCCGTTCGGCGTCTTCGGCGTCGTACCGAGCCCGCTCCAGTCGCTGTTTCCAGTGCTTGTCCAGGCGGCCGCGGTCCCGCTGGACGTCCTCCAGCGCCCGGCAACTCAGCTCCAGCGCAGCGGGTTCCAGGGCGCGAAGGATCTGCTGCGTGACGAGATCGTCGACCACTGCGGCCTTGAGGCCGAAGCACGTCTGCTTGGTCCCCTCGTGGAGGTGCCGGACGCAACTGTAATAAGCCCCGGATCGCGTCCGATAGGACGCCTGGAGGCAACGGCCGCAGTTGCCACACTCGACCAGCCCTGTGAGCAGCGCGGAGCCGTCGCGGGGGCTCCCCTTACAGCCCGGACCTGATCGGTGCTGATGTAAAGATTCTTGATTTGCCATGTGGCGATCCCAGGTGATGTAGGCCGGGAGGCAGTCGCGCTTCAGGACCTTCCACTGCTCCATCGGCACCCAGTTGCCGGCGCTGGTGCGTTCCCCGGCCGCCGTCCGGACGCGCTTGTGCGGGCGGCGGCCATACGTGTAGGCCCCGGCGTAGATCGGGTGTCGCAGGATCTGGAAGATGGTCAGCAAGACCGGGCGCCGCCACTCCAGGTTGCCGCGGTTGGGGCCGTGGAACGGACGAAACCCGAGCCGGATGTTGTTGCGGATCAGGTAGTGGAAGACTCCCCAGGCGGTGCCGATCTCGTCGTACTTGTCGAAGATCAAGCGGATGACCTCGCGGACCTGCTCGTCGGGGTCCATCTCGACGCGCTCCGTGGAGAGCTTGACGTAGCCGGTGGGCACGCGGTGAAAGAGTTCGCCGCGCTGAGCCTTGTGCAACCGGCCTCGCTCAAGTCGATTTCTCATGGTAACAAGCTCAAATTCGCTGATGGTCCCCTTGAGGCCGAGCAAAAGCCTGTCGTTGGTGTCCTGGGGGTCGTAGACGCCGTCCTCGTCCGCGAGGATCGTTCCAAAGATGGCACACATCTCTAAAAGATTGTGCCAATCCTTGTTGTTGCGGGCGATACGGCTCATCTCGATCCCGAGGATCAGGCCGACATGTTCCATGGTAACTTCGGCGAGGAGGCGTTGAAATCCGCCCCGCTGGTCGGCCGTTCGGCCGCTCTGCCCTTGGTCGTCGTCGATGACCATGACGCGATCTCTGGGCCATCCCAGTGCGACCGCGTGGTCGGCGAGGGCGTATTGCCGTTCCCGCGACTCTCGATGGTTGAGCACCTGCTGGGGGTCGGATTGCCGCACGTAAACGGCAGCAAGGCGGTCGAGGTGGAGGTCGAGGATCTTGGACGATCGCAGAATGCCTGTCCGACTGATCAACTCCGAGGGAGGCGGCTCCTCGGTCGATGTGAGGTCTGCCCGCCTGGTCGCATCAAGGGCGTTCATGATCGACCTCCTTGTCGGCGGGAGGTCTTGGGAGCTGCTGAGCGACCACGCGGCTGAGTGTCAGTAGCGTCCTCTGACGGTCGTCTTGGGAGAGTACTTGCCAGAGGTGCGCCAACGGGGCGCGCCGGGTGGCCTTCAGTGGGCGCGGGGGGGGACTGGTCGGGCGAGATGGCTTCGCATGATGATCCTCCATGCTGGAGTTGTTCCCGGAGAAGCTGGCTCCAATCTGCCAGCTTCAGTAGCGCCGGAACCCCAATTATTGGGAGCGGCGCTGAGGATCGACAAGGCTGAAGTTTGCTTGCAGTCTGTCTGTGTCTTCTG
>JAFAHT010000392.1 GCA_019237095.1 Planctomycetaceae bacterium | reverse complement strand
CTGCTCGGCGACAGCCGTTTTCCGTACGCAACCCCATTCCATGTAGTGACTTACATCCCTGGAATTTTGGCTTTGTTCGGTCACTTTTTCACCTCCAAGTCTCCACCGGCCAGTCGTCGCGGGTTGCAAACTTGCGGGTCGTGCCGGTTCTTGCGGCTGTCGCCGATTGTGCTGCGTCCGAATTCCCCATGAACTCCCCCGCCCCCGCCGACGTCCGAGGACCGCTGGTCGGCCGGTGGAGCGGAAGGCGATGACATAACTTCCCTCTCCCCGGTCGTGGTCCGGAACTCGCTGCGGCGGCGTTATCTACGGTGGGAAGCCCATTACGACACCTTACCGCCGGGCCCCTATAATGAGTTTACGGTAATGCTGGGTTCAACGGCTGCCTGGGAACCAGATCGTAGCCCAGAGCACGTCCGTCCTTGGTCCGTCCTTGTCCATCCTCGGGCCGGGTAGACCTGGGTGGTCACCCACCCAGGTCTACCCGGCCCGAGGGCGGTTGACCCCGAGGGCGGTTGGACCCCGAGGGCGGTTGAGGACACGCACGTAAACGCTTGATGGAGGCAACCTAGGGCAGTGGAAGAGGCCACCCACTTCCTGGCACCAAGGAAACGTGGGTGGCCCTTATCGCCTCCCTATCGAACGTGATCCAGCCCACTGCTGCTGCTCCGAAAATCCGCCCCGGGCAGACCTCTGCGGGCGCGCAAAACCCCCAGGCCTCTCACTGCGGAGGCTCGGCTGGGCTCGATGCGCTGGGTGTTGGCCAGCTACGCCGCCTCGGTCTGAGGCGTCAGGCTTACTTGGTAACCGAGCCGTTCCAGGCGCTTGACCAGATAGTGCCTGAGATGCTCGGGGTCCCTCTCGTCAAAGTAATCCACTCCCAGGTCTTGGTACTCAACGTCGTATTTCAACATGTGATAGAAAATCACCAGCAGGCTGTGGCCGACCGCGATGAGCGCCCGCTTCTTGCCCCGGCGTGCCGCCAGACGGCGGTACTGGGCGCCTAAGTAGCTGTTCTTGGTCCGGCCTGCCGCCCAGGCCGCTTCGATGATCGCCCGGCGAAGCCAGCGGTTTTTCCGCGTCGTGCGGTTGCGTAGCCGTTTGCCGGCCGACTCCTCGTTTCCCGGGCTGATTCCAGCCCAAGAGCTGAGGTGGTGCTCGTCCGGGAACTGTGACATGTCCGCCCCGAGCTCGGCGACCACGTTCTCGATCGTGGTGCGGTTCACGCCACTGATCGCATCCAAGCGCTCCAACCGTTTGTCGTCCAGGATCGGGCGTAAGCGTTCGGCGATGCGTTGACTGATCTGCTCGGTCTGACGCTCTAAGTCATCCAGATGCCTCAGCAGATGTTCCACCAGAAACTTATGATGCTCGCTGAAGTGTCTCTCCAGCGCCAGCTTCAAATCGGGGATCTTGGCGCGCAAGCGACCCTCAGCTAGGTCGGCGAGTTTTTCCGGGTCCTGCTGACCGCCGACCAAGGCCCCGAGCATGGCTCGTCCGGACTTGCCCAGGATGTCCGAGGCCACGGCTCCCAATTTGATGTTGGCATCTTCCAGGATCTTATGGATCCGATTGGCCACGCGTGTCTGCTCGAAGACCAACTGGGCACGATACCGCGTCAGGTCCCGCAGTTCCCGCAGTTCGCGCTTCGGCACGAAACTGCTTTGCAAGAGCCCGCACTGCAACAGTTGAGCGATCCATTCGGCGTCGCTCACATCGGATTCCCGGCCGGGCACCTGCTTGACCTGACGGGGGTTCACCAAAAGCAGGGTGAACCGGCGGCTTTCCAAGATGTTCCAAACCGGCTTCCAGAGGACGCCGGTCGATTCCATAGCCACGTGTGTTACACCGAGCGCTTCGAGGTAGTCGGCCAACGCCATGAGGTCCCTGGTCAGGGTTCCGAAAGTCCGGACCTCGGCGAAGAGTTTCCCGGTTTCGAGGCGGCAACGTATGCCAACGGTGATGAACTTCTGATGCACATCTAGTCCGGCTACCTTGGCAAAGATAGTGTCCATGGCGACCTCCTCCGGAGGCGTGGGTCGAAGGACGTCGCGAGGGAGACATTCTGCTCCGCGTGCTCCCCGAGGATCGGGGGCAACAATACCGGGTACGCAGCGACGTCCGGGCCAGACTGACACGCGGGCTCGAGGCACCATTGATCATCGGCCTCCTACCCGACACACGCCTCCAGCTACCACCTGTCCCCGCTGGTGGGGCGTGAGGTGTGAGGCGAAAGCAAAGTGGCCAGTGAATCCGAACGGAGGGAGCCAGCGGTGATAGAAAAGCGCCAAAACGAAGCCAATTTGCTCGTGGTGTTAATGATTGGTATATTGCGACTTAGGACGAACGAAGGCCGAATCGAGCAGGCAAAACGAACCAATTTCCGGCCGGCGGGAGGCGGGTCGCACGCGATTGCTTGGAGACCACAAGGAGCGACCCCACGAGCGGGGTTCCCCCCGGAGGAACAAGAGGAATGAGTGAACCGTCTCTACGACCCCTTCCCGTTGCATTCAACGCTTCCCTACCTCCTGAACCTCCTGAACCTCCTTGTGGCTGGTCTGAGCGCGGTTTGTTCCCTCTTGTCTGTTGGAACTTTGCGTTTTCTAGACATTTCTCTACATTTTACGGGCCATCTGTTCAGGTTATGGATATCCGGCTCAACGCGCTGCCAATACTTCCGTCCGCGCTCGGATCGTTTCTGGCTGCGTGAACTCCGCGTTTCTCAACATTTCTCAACATTTTACGGGCCATCTGTTCAGGCCATGGATACCCAGTTCGGCGCGCGACATCGACGGCGAACCCTGGCGAGCGTGGAGCGTCATCTCCCTCCCTTCGGCTTCACCGGTCACTGGCCACTATTCTCTCCCATCATGCGACCACCAAGCTACCGGCAGAGGTTGTTCGTTGAGCACTACCTCAGTGAATCGTCGGGGTCCGCCGTCGATGTCGCACTCCGAACTGGGTATCCATGGCCTGAACAGATGGCCCGTAAAATGTTGAGAAATGTTGAGAAACGCGGAGTTCACGCAGCCAGAAACGATCCGAGCGC
>JAFAHT010000337.1 GCA_019237095.1 Planctomycetaceae bacterium | reverse complement strand
CGATCCACGAGCCGCCGACGGCTGTCACTGAATTCGCCTGGGGCTGAGAAAGATTGGTTGCAGCCACGTAGCCTGACCAGTTCAGGTATGTAATCGCGTTCGGGGCCGCCGGGGGAACGGTGCTTTGGAATGTGGTTGCGGATTGGTAATTCGCCCAGGTCGTGCCTGCCGCGTTGTAAGCGGCCACATCGAAGTAGTAGGTGGTATTGGGGCTCAAGCCGGTGACCGCGTAGCCGGTGCTGCCGCTGCCCAGGCTGCCGATCTGCTTCCAGGCGCCCTTGATCCATTCATCGACCAGGTAGCCGGTCGCGCCGGCCACCCGGGTCCACGCCAGGTTGATCTGCGTCGCTGAAACCGCCTTGGCCGTGAACGACGGGGCCGCCGGGAGAACGACGTTCATTGATCCACAAAATAACTGGTCGCGCCAGCCACACCGGTCCACGTCAGGTTGATCTGCGTCGCGGAAACCGCCGTGGCCGTGAACGCCGGGGCGGCGGGGGGGGTGAGTGTCGCGGCGCGGGTCGTGGCGCCCTGGTAATTTGCCCAGGTTGTGCCGGCCGCGTTGGAAGCGGCCACATCGAAGTAGTAGGTGGTATTGGGGCTCAAGCCGTTGACCGCGTAGCTGGTGCTGCCGCTGCCCAGGCTGGCGACCTGCGTCCAGGCACTACCCGTCCATTGATCCACAAAATAACTGGTCGCGCCAGCCACACCGGTCCACGTCAGGTTGATCTGTGACGCGGAAACCGCCGTGGCCGTGAACGACGGGGCCGCCGGGAGAACGACGTTCATTGATCCACTGCTCACACTGCGGTTGGTGGTGCCCCCCAGAGTTTCGGCGAACGCCCCGGGCAAGCTGGTAGCCATGCTGCCGGCCGACAGAAAGGCGGTGTGGTCCGGCGTCATGAAGATGGTGGACAGCAGTTGCCGTTCCTCAAGCCGTTCCAAGTCCCGGCCGATGGCCAAGTGGCCCTTGCGACGCGTCCGATTGGCTCGGCGAAATCCCGCGAGCCACTTGGGTGGTTGAAGAATCCGTGATACAAGGTGCATGATGTCCTCGCGGTGGTGCGAAACTGTCGGGATTCACGGGCCGGTTCCTACGCGCCCTCGGAATCGCGGAGATCAAATTCTCGAGAACTGACATGTAAATACGAGCAGCGGAATGCCCCGGCTCTGCCCTTTACCTCAGCCGAGGCCGCCGGGAGTCCTCCCGCAGCCGGCGCCCTCCTCCGCTGCCAGGTGAAATTGCCCTCAGCCCACGCGTGGCGGTCCAGTGCCTCGGCCCGCGCCTCCTGAGCCGCACGGAGACACGCCGGCGTCGGGCTTCGGTCGCACGCGGGACGGCCAGGGACGTCACGACAGTCGAGGCGGTATAAGCGATCGCGGCGGGCAGCATCGGCGTTTCCTCGACGTCGAGGGTGACATCGATCCACTCATGTCTAGCCCCGGATCTCGGCCGCGCGGGGGCAGGATGCCGGCAATCAACACGCTGTGTGGTCGCAACGCCCACCGAGGGCCGGCCGAGGGGCTCGGTCCTTGGCGGGTGGGGTGGAGCGGCCCGGGGCGGGCGGCGGGGGTAACCCTCGCCGTCTCTTGGGGCGTGGCCGCCGACCGGACCGGGCCGGACCGGGTGGGGTCAGCGGCCGCGAGAGGCGGAGCGCGGTGGGGGAGGCTGGGCCTATCTGTGGTCGGCGAGTTCCGCCAGCGCGGCTAGCGGCGGGGCCGTTGCCGCGATGCCCGCCCCTTTGAAGATCTGGTCGCGGGCGGTCGTGACTAGCGCGTACAGCTCTTCGTACGCCGTGAGCTGTTCCGGTGTGAGCGCCGGGCCGAAGCGGAGGTGGGAGGTGTGCATGAAGCTGAGTAGGTGGCCCACTGTCATCTGCTGGGTGGGCGTCACCTCGGCCAGGATTTTCTCGACCGTGGGCTGATGAAGTCCGCGGGACAGGTTCAGCAGGGTCTGGAGATAGGTTTTGGCCTCGCGGTACTCCTCGCGGTCAGCGGGCGGGGTCTGCTGCAGCTGGGTGGAGAGCTGCTCGGCCGCTGCCCGTACGGCTTTGACAGTTCGGGATGACAGGGTGCCCGCCGAAGCCTCTTCTAAGGCCTGTGTGACGGCGGTCTGATAGGTCCGGCGCGCTGTCGCAAACGGTTCCTCTCGGAGGGCGATGGGCCAGCCATCTTGGGTCGTCAGGCGGCCGAGGTTAAAGGTTGAGGCGGACGAGGCGTGAACGAACCAGATGTCCGCCAATAACTCGGGCCCGACGGGAGCGGCTGCGCGGCGGAAGGCGAAACGGGAGATGCGGGGGTCGGTGACTTGGTCGAGGATGACATTCAGGGCGGCACCTCGCTCGATGTCAGCCGGCGTCGGTTCTTCACTTAATCGTTGATATGTGGATTTTGCATAGTCGATCGTGCGCTGCTGGCGGCGGCCCAGGCGCAGATATTCGCGGCGATTGGCCTCCAGTTGGGAGAGGTAAAGGTACTGGTTCAAGCGTATGAATGTATCGACGTTAATGGAGTTGGCGACGGCGCCTTCGTAGCTGCCCCAGACCGACCACTCATACGCCCCGTAGCTATGCCACCACGGCCCGGGGGCATACCACCCCGGTCCGTAGTAGGGAGCATAGTAGAATTGCGCCTGAACTTCCTTTGTCGAGAGCGCCAGCCCCGCGGCCAGGACCAGCGCCAGACGACCCATGCGGACCATCGCCAATCTCCTTCCACACGTCTCGGACGCGCGCTTCTGCCGGGCCTTCCCCGACCCTGGCCGGCGGAGCTCTCCGCGCGGACAAATACCCCGCCCGGGGCCCGGATAGACCGGGTCCGGCTCGAGGTGGTCGCCTCGGGAAGATGACCCACTGGCTCAAGCCTAAGTCGCGTTTCCGTTTGAGGCCGTCAGAAATCCGGCCGCGCCCAGGAACCGCCGCAGGCCGACGGGCTCGCCCTGGCGGCCGTCGCCTGACGGGTGGGGTGGAGCGGCCCGGGACGGGCGGCGGGGGTGGCCCTCGCCGTCGGGCGGGGCGTGGCCGCCGCCCGGACCGGGCCGGACCGGGTGGGCTTGAGGGCCCTCGGCAGACTCGCCGGGACCGGCACCGGCTCGCCGATCGGCACGCGGTGCAGGCGTGCGTTCTGGTCGTCAAGAACATTATTTAATTAATATTCGCCAAATTTTGGATAATCCTCGGATGCTTAAAATTCCGTT
>JAFAHT010000150.1 GCA_019237095.1 Planctomycetaceae bacterium | reverse complement strand
TCACCGAAGTCGATCTGGATCTGTCGACCCGGCGGAGTCTCGAACCGGACTGTGGCCAGCGCTCTGGCCCGCTCCTCCTGGCGGAGGGTTGCCACAGCCCGTTGCAGGGTCCGAAGGTCGACGTGGGCCCCTCGGCTGGCCAGCTCCCTTGCGCGGCCATCAGTGAGACATCCTCGAATTGCTCGAAAACAGGCGTCATCAACGAGACCGGTTGCTGGGAGTACCTCGTCGGCAGAGCGTCGAGACCCTCTGGGATGGCGTCTTGAAAGTTCCGGAAAGTCGGGTGGTACGGACGTCGAGGGCGCGACGCTTGGTGATCTTCCAGGGTCATTCGATGAGCTTCAGTTCAGGTGAGTATGACGGCAGGAACAACAGCCCAATGCCGAGTTGATCCGCCAGCGCCTGCACGGCGTTGCGTTGCTAGCGGGTCTTGCCCAGCACCGGAATATTACCAAGCGTCATGGGTTTTGAGCTATCTCTTCGTGGAGCACAAACGGTCTTGGGGTGTTCTTCGGGCCTAGGAACCGTTGTGCCAGAAGGTTTACGTCAAGTCAAAGTCGCCAATCAACGGCGGAAGTCCATGTGGCACAATAGTTTATAGAGTAATAAACTTCATACGAACGTTCGTAAGTAAACCGACATTGATCGCTCTTGGAGCGGTTTTTGGGCTGCGCGAACTCGGGAAATCTCTACAAATCTCTACATGCAGTTCGAGCTTGTCAGGTCGTTAATGCCCGGCGCGGCGCGCGACATCGACGGCGGACCTCGCCGTCCTGGCATCGCTGGCAGCCCCGAGATGTAGCATTATGGAGCATTTCCCGATGCGGGGTGCTGTACCGGATCGACGCGCGGCTTCGACGGCGAACCCCGCCGATTCATCGGTGATCGGCCCGTTCTTCCGCTCCAGTCGGCTGCACTGTTTCTTTCGGCGATCAATCGCTATCGGGACGCGGGGTCACGGTGCGAACCCCGATGCGTGCGGCCAGGCGAACCTTCTGACCGGTGTTGAGACTATCGATGTAACGAGAACGAAGCGCGCTCAGCCAGCGGATCTCCCGGCCATCGTAGTTGACGATCACGTGAGTGAGAATCGGGCCGGCCAGGCCCAGCGTGCGCTGGATGCCGGGAAGGACATCGGCGTTGCAGGCAATCTGGTTGTAGCCCAGGCCGACCCCCCTGGCGAACGCCGCGTAGTCGATGCGGGCGACCTCGGTCGCCGTGGTGCGGCGGAAGACCGGTTCCTGGAGCATCTGCATGTAATGATAGGCGCCATCGTCAAAGACGAAGACCTTGACCGGCAGGCCAGCCCGCGCGGCCGAAGAGAGCTCCATCGCGGCCATGAGGAAACAACCGTCGCCGGTCACGCAGACGACCTGCCGTTCGGGACGGACAAGCTGCGCGCCGATCGATGCCGGGATTGCCCAGCCCATGCTCTGGTTGTCGGCCGGGGTGAAGAAACGGCGAGGGCCCTGAACCTCGATGGACTCGGCGGCCCAGTGGGTCGATGCCGTCACGTCGACGAAGATCAGCTCTTCCGATCCCAGCGCGCAGCGCAACTGGCTGAGAAAGTACATGGGATCGACGCACTCGGGAACTCGCACTCTCCGGGCCTCGCACCGATCGATCTGCCGGAGCCGCTGAATCTTCTGCCAGAGCCGCGGACAGGGAGCGCGGCGAATGGCCGGAGCGTCGGCCATGAGGCGGTCGAGAAAGACTCGCGCGTCCGAACAGAGGCAGACGTGAGCGGGAACGTTCTTGCCCAGGTTCTGAGGGTTGACATCAACATGAATGAGCGTGTCGTGCTGGGGAATCGCGTAGTTCGCCGTGGAGACCTCGCTGTACCGGACCCCGATGGCCAGGACCAGGTCAACATCCTTGAAGGCGGCCTCCGCGGCCCGTGTGCCCTGCTTGCCGTAGCCCCAGCCCACGGCCAGAGGATGACCGTCGGGAATGCATCCCTTGCCGCTGACCGAGGTGGCCACCGGAGCTTGCAACATCTCGGCGACGGCGGTCAGGGAAGGGCTGGCATCGGCACATCCCAACCCGGCGTAGATGCCGACCCGGCGCCGGCGGTCCTGGAAATGGCAGACGATGCGGCGATAGGCCCCCTCGTCAAAAGGGACGGGGTACGGGGGCGGAGCCGCTTGATCATAGTCCCAGGCTTCCATATAGAAGGGGAAGGGGATCAGCACGGCGGCCGGCCCGGGCTCGCCCGCGCGAGCGAGCCGGAATGCCTCGAAGATCGCGCCTGGGATCTCTGCCTGGTGGCGAACCGGAATCACAGCCTTGGTCACCGGGTGAAGCAGGGCCTCGTTGGGCAGGCCGTGAACCTGGCCGATCGGAGCGCCGGGGGCACGATTCACATCCGTGACGATCCCGACGATCGGTATGCTGTCGAACAATGCCTCGCCGATGCCGCTCATCGCGTTGGTGAGCCCCGGGCCGGGCACGACGCAGAAGACTCCGACCTCGCCGGTCACCCGGGCAGCGGCGTCGGCCATGACACTGCTAGAGGCCTCGTGGGCAACCAGGAAGTAAGGCTGGCCATAAGCCTTGAAGGCGTCCCAAAGCTCGTTGTTCTGAGCCCCGGGAATGCCGAAGACGCAGCGGACCTGCTCGCACCGAAGAGCCGCGGCGGCCGCCTGGGCTCCAGTCATTCGGCCGTGCACTCCCTGGCGCCTGGCGTAGCGCCCCAGCTCGACATGACTGGCCCGCGCCGGTGCCGGTGTCGCCGCGGTCGCGGCCCCGACCAGTCCCAGAGCCCCCAACGCCTCGCGGCGGTTGACCTTTGGTGTCACGGTCCGTATCCCTCCTGGCTGTTGCACGCCGGTAGGTTCCCTTACCGGCCAACGATCCCAACCAGGGAAATGGAGGGATCTCTCGCCTCTCGAGTTCGTATCGGCATCCCTCCCCACGGGCCTTGGCGGCTCAGAGGCCAGATCATGCCATAACCGTGCCCGATTCCACTTATTCGCTACAACCGCTGCGTTGCGTGCGTCCGGTGGAGGAAGGAAGCCGGGTGAGCGGAGCAAGCACTTCGGGGCGGAACAGCCCCGGATCCTCTCGGAGCTGGCGAATACACTCGAGCATGATCGGCCCAAGATAATCGATACGATCCAGTGCGCTTGCCCAGGCGACCCAGTCGATGGTTCCCCCTCCAGGAGCGTCGTGCGAGTCTCGGCGGCCGTCATTGTCGTGGACGTGAGTCGTGGCCAGCAGGCTACTCGCGGCCGCGGTCTCCGCGCAGAGATCGGCCGAGATATGGGCATGACCGGTATCGAGCGCCAAGGCCAGACCGGGCCGCTCGAGCTCGCCAAGAAGTTCGAACAGTTCGCCCATCAAGCTGCCGGGATGGACGCCAGGAGGCATGTTCTCGACGCAGACGACCACCCGGCTTCCCTCGGCATGGTCAGCCAGCTCGGTCAGTCCGCGCGCCAGGCAGGCGCGCCGCGCGGCCCGATCCCCCACCGACGAAAGGGCTCCGGGATGAACCACGAGGAAGGTTCCTCCTGCCTCCTGAAGCCAGTCGATGCAGCGTTTCAGATCGTCGGCCGACTCGCGATACACGGCGGTCTCGCCCAGATCGACCCGGGATGCCTTGATGGCCCGCCCGCCCCAGCAGCCGTGAGCGCTGTGGATCGACAAACCGCGATCAGCCACAGCCTGACGCACAACTCCAGCATCTGGCAAAGCCCGCCACTCGGGCAGGATTTCCAGGACTTCCGCGCCCAGCCGCTGAGCCAGGTCAAGCTCGGCGTCCAGGCAAAGGCCCGTGTAACCGTAGGTGATCATGGTGCCGAGCAGCCGTCGCGACACGTGTTTGCCCTTGATCGGTTCGCGTTTGCGGCGACAGGCAGCAATGCCCGTGAAACCTCTTGTCGAACTCGCGGATGATAGTCATGATAGCAGCAAATCGTCAGCGGATCACCGCTTTCCGCCGTGACAGACACACTACCGGCCGCGGAGTTCCTCGACAAGACCCTGGGAATCGACCGACGAACCCGCGAACCTCCGGTCGAGCCAGGTCCGCGCCGGTTCACTGTTCCGTTGATGATCAGAAAGGATGTTTTGCGCATGCCGCCAGTCGCCCTGGTCGACCCCTCCACGATCGACACCTCGCGTGTCCTCGCCGACCGGGAAGAAATCTATCGTCACAACCCGCAACGCTTCGAGATGGAGCAGTTGACTGCGATCGTTCTGATGGATCAGAAGCACAAGCTAATCATCGGCTACAAGGACGTCGCGGCCGACGAGTTCTGGGTCCGGGGCCACATGCCCGATTACCCGCTCATGCCCGGTGTCCTCATCTGCGAGGCCGCCGCCCAGCTCTCGAGCTATTACTGCAAGGCCACCGGACTGCTCGAGGTCGGTTTTGTCGGCTTCGGGGGAATGGAGGAAGTTCGCTTTCGCGGCCAGGTCCGCCCCGGCGACCGCCTGGTGCTGGTCGGCAAGGGCATCAGGCTGCACCGCCGGCACTCGATCTTCGAGGTCCAGGGCTTCGTGGAATCGAACATGGTATTTCACGGCAAGGTGATCGGCGTGATGATCACTACCCCAGCAGAGAGTCCGGGCTAAGAGAGCGTGCACGTGCCTCGACCATCCCGTCTCCCCTGAGCCCTGCGCACCCGTCGACCCAAGCAGATTCCACCCACCCATGATGTCCCGCTCGCGACCGACCATCGACGTTTCGGCCTGCCTGCTCGACCCCGAGCAGCATCCCGGCCCAGGGCCTCTCTGCTGGGCCACCGTTTTTGGTACCGATCATCCCGTGGAGCTCGAGGTCGGCTCAGGCAAGGGACTGTTTCTGGCCAGCGCAGCCAGCCAGAATCCGGCGCACAACTACCTGGGGATCGAGCTCTCGCGAAAGTACGCGCGGCTGGCCGCCGAGCGAGTTGTCAGGCTCGGCGTCAGCAACGTCCGGGTCTGGCCCGGCGATGCCCGGGCTGTGCTCGCGCGGCTCGTCCCTGATGCCAGTGTGCGGGCCGTTCACGTCTACTTTCCCGACCCTTGGTGGAAGAAACGACACAAGAAGCGCAGGGTGTTCACAGCAGCTCTGCTTGCCTCGGTTGTGCGCGCGCTGGAACCCGGTGGCGAGCTCCACGTCGCCACCGATGTTGAAGAGTATTTCGATGTGATCAGGACGCTCGTCGCCGCCGAGCTTCGACTCGTCGAATTGACCGTGCCGCCCTGCAAGGAACCCGAGCACGACCTTGACTACCTGACCAATTTCGAGCGCAAGTTTCGCATCGAGGGTCGGACAATCCACCGCGCCTTGTACAAGATGACTTGAATTGGCGGGAGGGAATTGCGCTCATTTCAGATAGGGGCAACCCGCCCAGGTCATGTCAAGGCGACACGTTCGTAGGCGCGTCTGTCGCCGGCACCGTTGCGGGTGCTGGCAGGGGACGACGCCCCCACCGCGATCTCGTAGAGCTGCTGACCGGTCTCGGTGGGATACTTGCCCGTGATGCAGGCTCGGCAGAGCCGCTCCGGCGATAAGGTCACCGAGCGGGCGATGGCCTCGACGGGAAGGTAGCGCAGGCTATCGGCCCCAAGTTCCCGGGCCATCTTCTGCTGGGCCTCCTGGGAGACGCCTCCACCGGGGAGATCGACGAACCGGGTGGCAAACAGCTCGTCACTGCTTGATATGTCGATGCCGTAATAGCACGGGGCGATGATCGGTGGACAGGCCACGCGGAGATGGATCTCGCGAGCGCCGCCGCGGTCGCGGATCTCATGCATCAGGGCCCGCATGGTCGTGGACCGGACGATGCTGTCCTCGACCAGCAAGACCCGCTTGTCCTTGAGGACCTCGGGGAGCGGCGTGTACTTGAGCCGGGCCTTGGTGGCGCGGTCGGCCGTTCCTTCGATGAACGTCCGGCCCACATAGCGATTGCGCATCAGGCCCTCGACGGAGGGAATTTTCAGCGCGAAGGCCATCGCATCGGCCGCGGCCTTGCCGGTGTCGGGCACCGGAACGACGATCGTATCGGTGTCAAGTGGCACCGTCTCCAGCCGGGCAAGCTCTTTGCCGAGCTCGGATCGGCTCAGGTAAACCGATCGATCGTCCAGAGAGCTGGCGACATTCGCGAAGTAGATCCATTCGAAGAAGCAATGTGCCTGCCTGGGCGATGATGCGTAACGTTCGATCCGCACGCCCTTCTCGCTGGCCACTGCCAGTGTTCCCGGCTCCAGCGAGCGGATGTTCCGGAAGCCGAGATTGGCAAGCGGCACGCTCTCGCTGGCGGCACCCAAGAGCGGCCCATGCTCGGCGATGCAAAGCGGGCGGAAGCCGAGCGGATCACGGGCCACAACCAGCTCTCCGGAGGCCGTGATCAGGACGATGTTGTAGGCCCCGTCGAACTTCTCCGCCAGCCGCCGGAACACCCCCACCCAGTCGGGCCGCCGGTCCTCCGTCTGCAGCTCGTAGGCCAGCGAGTGCATGATGATTTCGGTGTCGGTATCGCGCTTCAGGTGATAGTCGCCCTTGGACAGGAGCTCTTCCTTCAGCTCACCATAATTGGCAAGCTGGCCGTTGAAGGCGAAGGCGAACCACTTGGTCTTGCGTCCATGATCTCGCTCGAAGGGCTGTGCATTGTAGCGGTCGTCACCGCCGCACGTGGCATACCGGACGTGACCGATGGCCGCGGGGCCATCCATACCCTGCATGATTGCCTCGAATTCGGCGCGGTGGTTCAGGCGGAAGGCCTCGGCAACAGTCCCCAGCTCCTTGTGGACCCGGATGATCGCATTGCGATCCACGCGATAGCTCGCCATCCCTGCCGCCAGTTGCCCGCGATTCTGCATATCCAGCAGCATCCGCGGGACCAATCGAGCCACGCTGTTGACATCGCCGGCAATCGGCGCCAGCTTGGATACGAAGTGGCCCTGAGCATGAAAGACGGCCGCGACGCCGCACTCGTGGTGCAGTTCACCCATGTTTCGGGGTTCTCCTAGATTGAGCCCCCCGCACAAGCCGGGGAGGGTGGTGAGGAGCAGCGCCCTGGTAGGCCAAGAGTCGAGTTCCTCTAGGCCCCCCCGCAGTCAGTATTATAATGTCGTCGAAATCTACCTACAACCTTCATGGTCCAAGCCAGCGTAATTTTTCGTGAAGCGTATTGTCACAAGATCACTAAAGCGTGCGTTGACGTAGCTTTAGGGCTCCCGCCCTATTTCGTGACAATCGCCTGTCGTGCGTGAGGTTGACTCTTGAACAACGAATCGGATGTCCGAGCTCGCACTGAGCCGGGGCCTGGGGGTTCGGCCAGTGCGGCTGTACCGCCAGCGGCCGCCCCCGCTGTCCACGATCTCGTGCGCGACGAGGTTGTTCTCTCCGCCGGCATCTGGATCGTGAAGGTGGGCACCAGCGTCTTGACCGGAAGTGAAGGGACGCTCGATCCCGCCCGCATCCACCATCTTGCCGAGCAGATCAGCGCCGTGATGGACTCGGGCCGCAAGGTTGCGCTGGTCAGCTCGGGTGCCGTCGGGGCCGGGATCGGCCAGCTTAACCTCAAGCGACGACCCGACAACCTGCGGCAGCTCCAGGCGGCCGCCGCGATCGGCCAGTCGTACCTGATCCGCGCTTACGATGAGGGCCTGCGTCATCATGGCCGCCACGCGGCCCAGCTCTTGCTCACGCATGAGGACTTCGACAGCCGCCCACGCTATCTCAACATGCGGAACACACTGCACGCCCTGTTCGAATACAACGCCGTGCCGATCATCAACGAAAACGACACCATCAGCGTGGACGAGATCAAGTTTGGCGACAACGACCGCCTGGCCGCGATGGTCACGAACCTGTTGCAGGCGCCGCTGCTGGTCATCCTCAGCATCGTCGATGGCCTCTACAAGACCGATCCGCTGACCCAGAGCCGGACCGACCTGGTCGCGCTGGTTCCCCAGATCGACGACTCGGTGCTGAACCTGGCCGGCTCGAGCCGCAGCGCCCTGGGCACCGGCGGTATGCAGAGCAAGCTTGCCGCCGCCCGGCTGGTGACCCGGGCCGGCGGATCGGTCATCATCGCCTCGGGAACGCGGCCCAACCCCTTGACCCGCATCCTCGCCGGTGAGCCGGTGGGCACGCTCTTCCTGGCCCACGGCCAGACCCATCGCGCCCGCAAGCGCTGGATCGGCCTGACCGCCCGGCCGCGCGGCCATTTCATCGTTGACGCCGGTGCCCGCCGCGCGATCGAGACGGGCAGCAAGAGCCTGCTGGCCATCGGCATCGTCGATGTGGTCGGCGAATTCGACAAGGGCGACGTTGTCGGAATTCGCGACACCGCCGGCCAGGAGTTCGCCCGCGGCCTGAGCAATTACGCCACCCCCGACGCCCGCACCATCCGCGGCCTGCACACCGACCAGGCCCGAGCGGCCCTCGGCTCGGCGCTCTACGACGAGGTCATCCATCGCGACAACCTCGTCCTGATCCTCTAGCAGCCGACACCCTGCCACCGTTCCAAATCAGGTTCGTTCGGTTCGCTCGAACGCCAGCAAGCTGAGAGGGAAGCGCAGGTGGCCTGATACGACCGATCGACGGACCTGATGAGAGCCAACGAGCTGGCAAGACCAGGCCAGGTAACGGCCCGAAGAAGGTCATATCAAGCACCTCGCCTTCATCTTGTCCACACTCTGAGGCCGTGGGACAATCATGATCACCAGAGCGTCGAAGGAGTTCCCATGGCCAGTGCGACCACCGAGGAAGACCAGACCGTCGCCGATCTACTTGACCGCCTCGGCGGCATCCCTGCTTCACGGGTGCGCCTCGTCCCCACCCCCGGCACGGCCACCGAGCAGGATGTGATCGACGTCCACGACCGGACGAACCGGCTCTGCGAGCTGGTGGACGGCGTTCTGGTGGAGAAAGTCATGGGGTTCGATGAATCCAGGTTCTCGGTATTGCTTGCGACCTTCCTCGTCGCTTTCCTGAGCCGGAACGACCTCGGTACCATCGTCGGCGCCGATGGCATGATGCGACTGTTCCCCGGTCTCGTGCGAATTCCCGACGTCGCGTTCATCTCCTGGAAGCGTTATCCGAAAAAGACGCGGAAGCGCGGCGCGATCCCCACGGTGGCACCCGACCTTGTCGTGGAAGTTCTCAGCAAGGGAAACACCCCGCGCGAGATGACGCGCAAGCTCGATGAGTACTTTCGAGCTGGAGTGATTCAGGTCTGGTACGTCGATCCAAAACGCCGGACGGTTCGCGTCTTCACCGGTCGTGATCGCTCCGTGGTCCTTGGGGAAGATCAACATCTCGACGGCGGCGACGTCCTTCCCGGCTTCACCCTCTCCATCCGCGACTGGTTCGGCGAGGCCGAACGAACCGCCCCGCGATGACTCACCCAGCCACCGAGGAGCTGCCCGGCCTCGCCCCCTTTGTCATCGTTGCCTGGGTCAAGAACTCCTACCTCACTTCTGGCCCTGAGCCGCACCGCCGACCTTGATCTGCCGGGGCTTTGCGGACTCCGACTTGGGCAAGGTCAGCGTGAGAACGCCGTGCTCGAAATCGGCCTGGGCCTTGTCTGAGTCAACCGGCGCGGACAGGGACAGGGACCGCTGGAACACGCCGGATCGCCGTTCGCGAATGTGCCAGTGCTCGCCCTTCTTTTCCTCGTCCACCTTGGATTCACCCCGAATGGTCAGGGTATCGCCGTGAACCGTGATCTGCACGTCGTCCGGCTTGATGCCCGGCAGTGACGCCTTGACCACGAACTCATTTTCCGTCTCGCTCACGTCTAGCGGGAGGGCGGAGAGGCCACTGTGTGCAGGCACCCCACCCGGCCGCACGAAACTGTCCTGGAACAGCGAATTCATCGCGTCGCGAAGGCTGATCGCCTCATGAAATGGATCCCAACGTTCAATTGCCATGGAAAGCCTCCTTTTGAAAGTTTAGCGTCCGGAGTGGCGGCCCGTGGTATGCGAGCCTTCACTCCACTTCCGCTTTTCATAAGTAGCAACGGGCGTGCCGATCTGACCACTTCGATCTTAAACATTGATGCACATTGACTTTGAGCTGACTGAGTTCGATCGCTGACGCCGTGTATTGCCGAAATGGCAGCGTGGACGATCCGGACAGGCTGTCAAAATAACAGAAAGATGACTCCTTCGTCTCTGTCTGCCGAAAAGGCGCAAGGAGGAACAATGGTAATGACCAGAGCACATAGCGGGCAGGCCTGAGAGGTGGCCATCGCCAGCGCGGCGAACACGTATCACTGGACCCTGGTCTCGGGCATCTCGGCCAACTTCCGCACCCACACCCTCGATACCCGGGAGTCATACGTCTGGTAATGGACTCGAGCACGGTGTACGCTCAGTGTGTGGTCTAACCAACCTGGGGCGGTACGGTGATCCACGCCGAAGTCACTTACCCTTCTGTGAATGACCATGGCCGACGCCGTCAAGACCGTTGAGCAGTTGTGCGCCGAGAACGGAATCGACGCCGGGCAACTGGCCGAGCGCTCGGGCCTGGACGAGCAGAGGGTCGTGGCGATCGTGCTGGGCCGATGGACGCCCAGCCCGCAGGAGCGCGACGGCATCGCCGCCGCCTTCGGGCTGACACGCGACCAGATCGCCTGGGGCCACAAGACCCCCGTCCAGCACCTCTATGGACAGGGCCCGGCCTGAGCGGCCGGCGAACCCGGGCCAGCAACCAGGCGCGCTTCGCGGGACAGTTCTCTCCCTGGCAGTCTTTGACGCAGGGGAACTGACTCAGGGGACGGTCAGCTATCCGACCCGAAGCAGAACGTCACGGCATGATGTCACGGCATGGGCACGTCCGAGAAGGAAAACGGCACATTCACCGCGGTTTCGCTGAGGCGGTAGTAGCGCAATTCCTTGGGCTCGGTGCCGGCCAGGCCGGACATGGTCAGGGTGATGCGGGAAGCTTCCATGTCAATGCTGGTCTGGAACCAGGGAACGACATGGCCACGGGTGTCGATGATTTCGATGTTCTGCTGGTGCGGATCGAGCCGTGAGCCGAGATCCGAAACCGACTCTTCATCGGAGGCGGGAAGGCCCCCGGATCGGGTCACGCGAACGGTCAGCTCGATCTGCCGCTGATGGGTGTTGGGGTCGGCACGAACCTCATGGACCAGCACGTGGAGATCGCTGCTGTCAAACGCCTTGCCCGCAGCGGTGGCCAGGGGCACGACCAGAGGATCAGGCTGCCGGGCCGTGATCCGCAAGGGGACCGAGCCGCGGAGGATTTTGATCGTCCGACCCGGGTTCTCGGGCCGGTTCAGTGGTGCTCGGACGTACACTGCCGAGCTGCAAGAGCCTCCCCGATAATCCGCGTTGCGGGCGAGCACCGATGTCCCGGGGTTTTCCATCCGCAATGAGTTACCCTGGTCGTCACGCGCCTCGAGGATTTGTAAGGAACCGGTTTGACTGACGGTCAGGCGGGGCTCTGCCGTGACCTGGAGCTGAACCGAACACTGGACGCTCGTGACGGGCCTGGGCTGAGGTGGGGCCAGGTCTTGCCTGGCCGCCGGACGCTCTGCCTGGGCGGGGTTGCCACCCACCCGCGGCATCACCACGGCAAACCCCACGTGGCGCTGGAATTCCAGCCCCACCAGGCTGACCCGGAACGGGCCGTGGTCGGAAATCGGATGAACGGGGCGAGTGATCCGGTCGTTCAGAGCGAGCGTCGGTTGGTTGCGGGTCGAGAAGCCGCGCAGTTCAAGGTCATTCTGCAGCGAGGCCGCGGCACAGAGTCGATCAACGGCCTTCCAGAATGGAAGTGGCTGTGCCTCTTGAAGGCTGAGGCGCTCCTGCTTCCAGCGGGGCAGGTTTTCCGGGAAGAGGGAGATCTTCATGCCTGTTTGCTGGCCCAAGGCCTGGACGACATCGGCCAAGGGGGCGTCCTTGAAGTTGAGCCAGACCATGGTCGGCATGGTTAGCAGCGATCCTTCGATCTTCTGCAAGAGTGCGGCAGCCCGCGTGCGGATTTCCATGTCGCGCGAGTCGCGTGCGCTTTGCAGTACCGGAATCGCCTCACGGCCGAGTTTCTCAAGCGCCCTGGCCGCCGCCTCGCGGTCGGCATAGCGCGTCGCACCGAGTTGTTCGAGCAGGATTTGCGGATTCCCTGAGGTCGACGATTGAGCCACGAGTTGCAGAACCAGCAGGAGACTCGCACCAATCATGTCGCCCCTCTTCTTTGCTCGCCAGGGTTCAAGCGCAAGCACAATGGCCGATCGACCGGTGCCTGGCAGATCAATCATCATAGCCGATCGGGAGCAAGATTCCACCAATCACGGCGCGCCCGCCTCCGGAAAGTTCTTCCCGGCCAGTGCAAGCACCCCGACTGTTCTGATCCGCGCCCGCTGACCGCAAGCTGGTCGTCACAATCCGACCGATCATGACCCGCAATCGAAGGAATTGCCCTTGACAGTTGATATTCTGGCGTGACGCCGGCCGATCTAGCTGATACGATTGTTGAAGACGGAGGAGCAAGAAGTTCAGGGCCGGTCGGGGATGCGTGGGCGACTCGAGAAGCCGGCGTGTCTTGATCCGGGTTTCAGCAATGGCAAAGGTCCATCGTCCCGGTCCGGTCCAGCGGCCGGCGACGATAGGCACACAAGGGACGGAGAGCGTAGACATGATTCGGTCTCGGAACTCATCGTCCGGGTCGAGCAAATCGACCATGCTGAGAAACACAGTGCTGCCGCTCTTGTTCGGGGTGCTCTTGGCGACGGCCGCCCGAGGCCAGGGGTTTGGTCCGGATCCGTTCCAACCCTACAACTCCCAGTATGCCCCGTTCATCACTCCAGTTGCCCCAGGACCGATGGACTACGGCTATAACAACGGGCTGGCCAGAGGTGTTCGCGGCGCCAATCAATTTGCGAATTACCTCGACTCGCTGCAAACCAGCGCAGCCGGGGCCCGGGCAGGAGGCACGGGCGTGGGCACACCTTATTATCAGGCCAATCGGGCTTACGACCGTGAGTTCGGCCGCATCTACCAGCCCAACAAGGTGGCGGACCAGCAATTCGAGACCAGCCAGGCAAGTGTCAACCAGTTGTACTTCGAGTACTTGCGGGAGAAAGACCCCAAGAAACGCGCCGAGATCTTCCGCAACTACAACCGCGCGCGGAGCCGGGCCGATCGAGAACTTGTCTCTCCCCGGGGCGTGCCGGGTGCACAACCAGGGACACGTTCGACCAGGCGCGAGGGACGCGCCATAAGGTCCGAGGACGCAACGGAAGCGACGGACCGAGATCTCTTGGCCCCACCGCCGCCCGCGGCCTCTGACACGATGCGTTCCCGCGCTCGAACGGCCCGCTCCGGTGCGGATTCGTCCCTCGGGCCGCCTCCCTCGCCACTGAGGGGTTCGCGCGCCTTGACCGGTTCTGGCGGCGGCAGCACGCCCTCCCAGATTCTGGATCGCGCCGCGCGGCCCGATCGGTCTCGGATTGGACCTCGGCCACGCGGTCCCGGATTGGATTCGTCAAGCCCTCCACCTCCATGACGATCGGGTGATCTGAAGGTCCTGGGGCTCCTACGATCTCTCCTCAACGCACGTTCGCTTGCATTCTCTCTTGGCTTACAGCCACGAACTTCCAGGGCTGAACCGCTCGCTCGTTGACGCCAAGGATTTGCTCCCTACAATATGGCCTTGTTCGCAGTGCCCGGCAGGGCGCTGGGTTTTTTTGGGACCGACTTTTTGAAACCCTTCACAATCACGATCCTTTTGCAGCACCGTGGGAGTTCTTCCCAGCGATGAGCACGGAATTCACGCCGATCTTCCTATTTCTGCTCGTGGCTGTCGCGATCGCGCTAAGCATGATGATCGCCAGCGCCGTGCTCGGTCCTCACAAGCGTACCAAGGTCAAGCAGATGCCCTATGAGTCGGGCATGAACCCGTTCGGCGATGCCCGACAGCGGTTTGATGTCCGCTATTATCTGATTGCAATCGTGTTCTTGCTGTTCGATGTCGAGCTCCTCTTTCTTTATCCTTGGGCCGTGGCACAGTGGAGCGGCGGCGTGCCGGCCGCAACCTCGGCGCCGGCTGGAAGCACGCTGGGACCGGTGGGCATTCCCGCGGAATTTCGCTCCCTGGTCTTCTGGGAAATTCAGTTCTTCATCGTGATCTTGGCGGCGGCGCTGGCGTACGCGTGGAAGAAGGGGGTTTTCGAATGGCGTTAGGTTCGAGCGATCGCACGAGAGCCCTGCGGCCGGGGACATCGGGCCCCGGTTCCAATCTGACAGTGAAACCGGCCAGTGCGGTCGATGTGCCCGAGAACACGATCCTGACCACGGCCGATGCCGTGGTGAACTGGTGCCGGAAATACAGTCTCTGGCCGATGCCCTTCGCCACGGCTTGCTGCGGGATCGAATTGATGGCTGTCGGCGCCAGCCGGTTCGACATTGCGCGGTTCGGCGCTGAGGTGATGCGGTTCAGTCCGCGCCAGTGCGACCTGATGATCGTGGCCGGGCGGGTTGCCATGAAGATGATGCCCGTTCTCCAGCGGATCTGGCTTCAAATGCCCGAACCCAAGTGGTGCATCAGCATGGGCGCCTGTGCCTCGACGGGCGGCATATTCGACACGTACGCCGTGGTCCAGGGCGTCGATCGGTTCATTCCAGTGGACGTTTACATTCCCGGCTGCCCACCCCGGCCCGAGCAAATTCTGCGGGCCCTCATGGATCTTCAGGCAAAGATCCAGAAGGGGGGCTCGTTGTTCGGTACCGGTCTGCCCGAGATGGACGAGCGTCAGAAGTTCCTCGAGGAGAAGAGGAACGCCCCCGCGGGCTATGCCATATCCCAGGAGCGGGGCGACGAGGACCGTTTCGGCTATCGCTTGCCCGGCGGCCCGGCCCGACTTGGCGTCGAGGAAACCCGATAGAGGGAAACTCGCTTCATGAGCACGACAACCGAGCCGCATGCCTCGACCCTGGCGACACTCTCCGAGTTGTTCGGCGATGGGGTCTTCACGACGTCGCTGTTCCGCGACAACCTTCGCCTCTTCGTGCCCGCGTCCAGACTGATCGACCTGCTGACGGTTCTCAAAGACCGATGCGGCTTCGGGCTGCTCGCCGAGCTGGGCGCGACCGACTACCTCGGTTATCCGGGGCGCACGCGTTCCCGCTTCGAGGTGCATTACGTGCTCCGGAATCTCGAGACGGCCGAGCGACTGGTCGTGAAGGTGGGCGCCGACGACCCCGATCCGTTGCTCCCCTCCGCCGTGCCCCTATGGCTCGGTGCTGACTGGATGGAGCGCGAGGTGTTCGACATGTTCGGCATCCGCTTCCACGGCCACCCCGACCTGCGGCGAATCCTGATGCCTGAAGAATTCATGGCCTACCCCCTGCGTAAGGATTACCCCTTGCGGGGACGCGGCGAGCGGCACAACTTCCCGCGGCTGACGCGAGGGGAGTCGTGAGTGGCGAGTGATGAGTTGCGAGTGGCGAGTATTGAGTGGAGTGTGATGAGTGAGTCCGGTCTTTTCTTCTCTCGCAACTCGTAACTCGTCACTATTCCGAGCCACTCAAGACTAGAAAGGGCTTGAAGTGATGTCGGCCAACTTGCTCGACGAACCGGGAACCGAAGCCGAGGCCAAGCAGGCCATATGGACCCTCAACTTCGGCCCGCAACATCCCGCGACCCACACAACCTTGCGCCTGATTCTCGAGCTCGACGGCGAGCGGATCATCAAGGCGACTCCCGATATCGGTTACCTGCACTCGGGGTTCGAGAAGCTCGGCGAGCATCTCAACTTTAACCAGTACGTGACGGTAGTCGACCGCAAGAACTACATTAGCCCGCCGCTCAACGAAGTCGCCTGGCATGGCGCCGTCGAGAAGCTGCTGGGTATCGATCTGACCCCGCGGTGCAAGTACATCCGGGTGATCATCTCGGAGCTCGCGCGGATCCACGACCATCTGCTTTGCACGGGTGCCGCGGCGCTTGACCTGGGGGCCTTCACCGCTTTCCTCTACGCCTTTAACCTGCGCGAGCAGATCAACGACATCTACGAGGAAATGTCGGGCTACCGGTACCATCCGGGATACACCCGGGTCGGCGGCCTGTTGCAGGACTTCAATGATCGCGTACTCGACCGGATCGCCAAGTTCCAGGCGAGCTTCCAGAGCGTCTATGTCGATGTCGAGAAACTGCTCTTCCGCAACCGGATATTCCTGGACCGGCTGCGGGGCGTGGGCCGCTTGAGCAAGCAGGGCGCGATTGCACTCTCTTGCACCGGGCCGATCGCGCGGGCCAGCGGCGTGACCTACGACATCCGCAAGGACGAGCCCTACCTGGCTTATCCCGACTTCGACTTCCAGGTCCCTTTCACCGAGGAAGGCGATTGCTGGGCGCGGTTCATCGTCCGCATGGAGGAAATGCGGCAGAGCCACAAGATCATTGGCCAGGCAGTGCGCAAGCTTCCCAAGGGACCGGTCAACGTGCCGATTGCCGAGAAACTTCCCCTGCCCGACAAGCTGACCACGTACAACAGCATGGAGGGGTTGATCCAGCACTTCGAGCTGATCATGCCCAACCGTGGGTTCGAGACTCCACGCGACGAAGTGTACGCCGCGATCGAGAGCTCCAACGGCGAGCTCGGCTACTACCTGGTGGCCGACGGCGGCGAGTTCGCCTGGCGGGTCCGCACACGCCCACCGTCGTTCATCCACTTTGCGATTTTCCCGCACATCATCAAGGACCACCTGGTCGCCGACGTGGTGGCCGTGCTGGGAAGCCTGAACATCATCGCGGCGGAGCTCGACCGCTAAGCCGCGACGAACGCACCCGCACAGGAGACGATTGCCGACATTCCGAGCTTGCCGCCACCGTTTGAGATGAGGCCAGAACCAAGGACCATCGTTCGATGCCAGCCGACGTGACAACAACCCCCCGGACGCGAATTCCGATCTTGAGCGAGCCGCTCAGGCAGAAGATCACCGCGCTTTTCCCGAGGTATCCCAGCAAGCGCGCGGTGACCCTGCCGGCGCTTCACATGGTTCAAGAGCACCTGCGGTGTGTGCCTCATCAGGAGATGGCCGAGATCGCCGAGCTCCTGGAGATCACCCCGGCCGAGGTCCACGACACGATGAGCTTCTACGGCTTCTTCCCCCAGGCGCCGATCGGCGACGTCCGGGTCTGGATCTGCCGGTCGCTCTCGTGCATGCTGACCGGCGGCGAGGAGATGCTGGAGCACGCCTGCCAGCGGCTGGGTGTCGGCCACGGCGGGACGACCGGCGACGGCAAGCTGACCGTCGAGTTCGCCGAGTGCCTCGGGATCTGCGACTTCGCCCCGGCTGCCTTGGCTGACGACGGCCGGATCTTCGGGCCGCTGAATCATGCGTCC
>JAFAHT010000148.1 GCA_019237095.1 Planctomycetaceae bacterium | reverse complement strand
GATCATCCGCGTCCACGAACCTGCCGGGGCCGGCGCGAGCTCGCAGGGCTCGGGGGCGGCGACAGGCGCGCCGGGTTCGCGATAGACGATGTCCTGCTCCTCTTCGATGCAGACTTCGCCGTCCTGGCGGATGCGGTGCGCAACGGTCACAAACGCCAGTTTTCCCGCCCGTCCTTCCTTTTCGGAAACATCTCGGATCACCGACTGCCGGCGCGCCGGCTGGCCGATCAAGAGCGGCTTCAGGAAGCGCATGCGGGCGCCGGCAAACATGCGCCTCGGTAGCTCGATCGGCGGCATAAAGCCGCCGCGCTGTGGGTGGCCGTCGAGACCGAGCCGCGACTGCGGAACTCGCGGCAGGAAGAAGAACCACTGCCACAACGGCGGCAACGGGGACCCCGGCACAAACTCCGTGGTGGTATCATCCAGCGTGGCAGCGGCGGCCTGTACCGGGGCCAGTGCCATCAACTCTTCCGTCTCCTCGGTGCGGCCGATCCAATCCGAATACGATGCTTTCATCGCCTCCCCCCTTCCGAGAGTTCGATCGGCCCGGCAATCACCTGCTTGTCGCGCAGCTTACCAATCTGTCCATCGGACAAGTGCAGGATCTCGCTCAGCACTTCGTCCGTGTGCTCGCCCAGGGCCGGGGCGCGCCGAGGTGATAAACGCTCCTCGCCCGAAAACTGAAACGGGGATCCAGGCACCAGGTAGCTACCGATCCCGGGCTGCTCGAGAGTCGAGAACATCGGGTTATGGGCCGAGCAACGTGGGTCCTCTTCCACCATCTGTCGGAAGGTCTGATAGGGTCCCCAGCAAACGGCCGTGCCTTCGAAGGTCTTCTGAATCTCCTCGAGCGTGCGTTCGCGGAACCAAGGCGCTAGCACAGCCGAGATGGCCTCACGAGCCTTGAAGCGGTCGCCTTCCCGGGACAGGTCGACGTCCAGCAAAGCTTCGATCATCGCGAGCTTGTCGACCAGACCCATTGCCTCACCCAGCGCCCGCCATTGTCTTTGAGTGATCGCAACAGTGTAGACGATTCGGCCATCGCGCGTTTCGAAGTCGCGTCCGTATGCGCCATAGAGGTAGTTGCCGGTGGACTGCCGGTCCTCGCCGTTGACCTGAACTTCGGCGATGTAACCAAGATGGCCCACCATGGCGAACGCGATGTCGGCGAGCGGCAGCCTGATGTACTGTCCCTGACCCGTGATTCGTCGATGGCGTTCGGCCGCAACAATCCCCATCGCCGCACTCACTCCCGTGATTGCGTCCCACGCCGGAAGGACGTGGTTGACCGGGTTGACCGGCTGGCTGCCATGTCCAGGGCCGGTGATAAACGGAAACCCGACCGCACAGTTCAGCGTGTAATCGACTGCCGTGCTGCCATCCGGATTACCGGTCACATTCATCATGATCAGGTCGGCGCGCCGCTGACGCAGGGTTTCGTAGCCGAGCCAGCCCGAAGTCGGGAAGTTGGTCAGGAAGATTCCGCTGCCTTCACCCGGAGCGGTAATCAGTGCGGTAATGAGCTCCTGACCCTCCGGGCTGCGCGTGTTGACGGCGATCGAGCGCTTCCCCTTATTGAGGCCAGCCCAATAAAGACTCTTGCCGTCGCGGGTCACGGGCCAGCGTCGGGCATCGAGTCCGCCTTCGATCGGGTCGAAACGGATCACATCCGCGCCCATCTGTCCCAGAGTCATCCCACAGAGGGGTGCGGCGACGAAGGCCGCGCCTTCAATCACGCGCAAACCGTCAAGGATCTTGTTCATCGACGCCTCCGGCACGATGTGGTGCCGCCTTTGGGGACAACGACCAAAGCGTAACTTGCTCTAGTGAACCCGGCGAGTTTACCCGCGCGTAGGCATCAGCACCATGTAGTCGAGATCGAGCACCACTGCCGGGTCATATTGGCCGTCTGCATTCCTGTACGGGAAGTCGGCACACGCGCGATCCTTGGTGGCCACTGTGCGCAGCTTGAGCGCTCCCAGATCGCCACGCCCCGGCAAAGGCATCTTGTCCAGCACTTCCGACCAAGCATAGACCGTATCGCCGGCAAAGGTCGGGGCCACGTGGCGGCCGCCGTTGATGGCCACGATCCGGATGGCATTGGCGAGACCGTTAAAGGAGAGCGACCTCGCCAGGCTGATGATGTGGCCGCCGTAGATGATGCGGCGTCCGAAACGCCCCTCTTTCTCGGCGTGCTGGTTGAAGTGCACCCTCGCCGTGTTCTGGTAGAGGCGGGTCGCCATCATGTGCTCGGATTCTTCGATCGTCATCCCGTCTACGTGATCGATCTTCTCTCCGATCTCGTAGTCGTCCCACAGATGAGGGCTGCCGGCGAGCGCCGTGTCGTAGCCGCGGAATTGCAGGCCCGGAGGCACGATCAATTCCGTGGGATCGACCGCCTGGGGAAGGTCGGGAATCACCGGCTCCGGCGCCTTGGCGGACGGGTCCTTTTTCCTCACCATCACCCAGCGGCAGTAGTCCACCACCATCTCGCCGCGCTGATTAACACCGGTCGAGCGTACATACACCACGCCGGTCTGGCCGTCCTTGTTCTGCTTCAGCCCGATCACGGTCGAGGTCGTGCTGACCGTGTCGCCGCAATACAAGGGCGCGCCGAACCGCCCCGCGGCGTAGCCCAGGTTCGCGATGGCGTTCAGCGAAATGTCCGGAACCGTCTTGCCGAAAACCAGATTGAACGCGAGCAGGTCGTCGACCGGCGCCCGCGGAAGTCCGACCGATGCGGCAAAGGCCGCGGACGAATTCACCGCAAACCGGCTGCCGTAGAGCGCCGTGTAGAGGGCGATATCGCCCTCGGTGACCGTGCGTGGTGTGGCGTGGATGATCCGCTGGCTTACGCGGAAGTCCTCGAAGAAATTCCCGGGATTTGTTTTCGCGCTCATGGTCGGTCACCACCCATAGGCCTGGGCAAGCTCGGGATCACGCTTCG